>JBBRHQ010000108.1:0-9192 GCA_038222365.1 Solirubrobacterales bacterium | reverse complement strand
ACGATCGCCGCGATCACGACCCCTTTCAGGTAGAAGCCGAGGATCGCGCGCCATGACGGGTGCCCCTCGAAGATCACCTTCTCGCCCGGGTGGAGGTTGAGGCTCACCGGGCGCAGCATATGACCTGGCCAGGCCCTAGGTTGGGCGAATGACGATCGCCAGGGTCGAGCCGCTGACCACCGCGCGCGCCCTGCGCGGGCCCTTCGACTACCGCCTGCCGGCGGCGATGGCGGGGGTCGGCGTCGGCAGCGTGCTGAGGATCCCGTTCGGGCGGCGGCGGATCCTCGGTGTCGTGGTCGAGGTCGCCGAGCACACCGAGATCGACCCCGAACGGCTGGCGGAGCCGCTCGAGGCGCTCGAGGCCGGCGCCCCGGCGGACCTGGTCGGGCTCGGCCTCTGGGTCGCCGATGAGTACTGCTCGACCCCGGCCCGCGGGCTCGGGTTGGTGCTGCCGCCGGGGACCGGCGCCGGGGGCAGGGCGGTGAAGGCGAAGACCGAGTTGCGCGCCCGGATCACCGCGGCCGGGGAATCGGCGGTCGGCGGCTCCGAGCGACTCGGCTCCCGCCAGGCGGCGGTGCTCGAGGCGCTGCGCGATGGGGAGCGCAGTGGGGCTGAGCTGGCCGCAGCGGCCGGGGCCGATCGCGCCGCCCTGCGCCGCCTCGAGCGCCGGCAGCTGATCGAGACCTCGACTGTGGCGCTGCGGCGCCGGCCCCCGGACGCCGGGATGGGGCATACGGCCGCGCCCCCGATCCTGAGCGCCGAGCAGCGCCGCGCGGCAGCGGCGATCATCGCGGCGCTCGACGGCGAGGCCGACGCGCCCCGAGAGCAGCTCCTTCACGGGGTCACCGGCTCGGGCAAGACCGAGGGATCCCGGGCAGCGGTCGAGGCCGCGCGGGGCCGCGGGCGTGGCGCGATCGTCCTCGTTCCCGAGATCGGGCTCACACCCCAGGCGGTCGCCCGGTTCAGCGGCCGGCTCGGCGACCGGGTCGCTGTGCTGCACTCGGCGATGGCGCCCGGAGAGCGCTACGACGAGTGGTCGCGGCTGCGAAGCGGGGAGGCGGCCGTCTGCGTCGGGCCGCGCTCCGCCGTCTTTGCCCCGGTGCGCGACCTCGGCCTGATCGTCATCGACGAGGAGCACGACCCCTCCTATAAGCAGGAGAGCGACCCCCGCTATGACGCCAGGACGGTCGCCGGCAGGAGGGCCGCCGACCGCGGCGCGGTGCTGCTCGCCGGCAGCGCGACGCCCCGGCCCGAGAGCTGGCGCTCGCTGCCGCGGCTCGAGCTGCCCGAGCGGGTCGACGGCCGGCCACTGCCGGCGGTCGAGATACTGGACATGCGCGGCGCCGACCCCCGCGCCGGGCCGCTGGGAGCGGCGACTCTGGAGGCGCTCGATCGGGTTCGGAGACGGGGGGAGAAGGCGATCGTCCTGATCAATCGCCGCGGCTTCGCCCCCTGGCTCACCTGCCGCTCGTGCGGGCGCCACTGGGATTGCCCCAACTGCGACGTCTCGCTGATCACCCACCGGCGGGGTCGACGGCTGGTCTGCCATCACTGCGCCCATGCGGAGCCGCTGCCGAGCGCCTGCCCCGATTGCGGCTCGATCAGCCTCTCCCGCGCCGGCGCCGGAACCGAGCGGATCGAGGAGCTGCTGGAGCGCCGGCTGGCGCCGATGGATGTGATCAGGCTCGACTCCGACAGCGCCGCGCGGCGCGGATCGCACGGGCGGATCCTCGGCGCCTTCGAGCGTTCGTGCTCAGCCGTTCTGGTCGGGACGCAGATGGTCGCCAAGGGCCACGACTTCCCCGACGTCACACTGAGCGTCATCCTCGACGCCGACGCGACCCTGCGCTTCCCCGACTTCCGCGCCGAGGAGCGGACCTTCGCGATGGTCGCGCAACTCGCCGGGCGCAGCGGACGAGGCGAGGCCGGGGGGGAGGTGATCGTGCAGACCCTTGCCCCGGAGGCGCCGAGCATCGCCCATGCCGGCGCTCACGACACCGTCGGCTTCCTCGCCGGAGAGCTCGAGCGCCGCCGGGCCCTCGCCTACCCGCCCTACTCGCACCTGATCCGGATCGGCCTCGCCTGCGAGGCGACCGCTCCGCTCGAGGCGGCCTCGAGCCGCCTGCGGGAGGAGCTCTCCGCGGAGATCCCGCCGACGACCGACGTCCTCGGTCCGGCGCCGATGTTCCGGGTTCGCAACCGCCACCGCCGCCGGCTGCTGCTGAAGGCGGAGCGGCGAAACGAGACGATCGAGGCGGTGCGAGGGGTGGTGGAGAGGATGGCGGGCGAGCGTCTGCTCCGCCGGGTGGCGGTCGGCGTCGATGTCGATCCGCAATGAGTTCCAGCTTCTAGTCTTGGGGGCGAGATGAGCGAAGAGTCCGAGAAGGAAGAGGCCTCGCCCGGCCTCGACGAGGAGGTCCTCGCCAGGCGGAACGCCGCGCTGGCCCAGGTCCTGCAGTTCGGCGATCCGGTGCTGAGGAGCCGGGCGTCGGAGGTCTCGGAGTTCGGCGACGCATTGCGCGCCGAGGTCGAACGAATGGTCGCGATCATGCGGGACGGCCTCGGCGTCGGGTTGGCGGCGACCCAGGTCGGCATCCTGCGGCGGCTGTTGGTCTTCCAGGCCGGCCCGGACTCGGAACCCAGCGCGATCGTCAACCCGGAGATCGAGTGGCTCTCCGACGATCTGGTGGTGGCCGAGGAAGGGTGTCTGAGCATTCCGCGGGTCTCGGTCGACGTCGAGCGTCCGCTGTTCGTTCGGGTCAGCGGATCCGATCAGGGGGGCGCGCCGATCAAGATCGAGGCCTCGGGGCTGGAGGCGAGGGTGCTCCAGCACGAGATCGACCATCTCGATGGTGTTCTGATCCTCGACCGCACCATCCGCGAGCAGCGCAAGGCTGCCCTGCGCGCGCTGCGGGAGGGCGGGACATACAGCCCCGCCGAAGGGGAGGAGCCCGAGCCGGGGGAGGCTGCGAGGCCCGCCGCCACCGAGGCGTGAGCCGCACCGTCTTCCTCGGCACCTCCGAGTTCGCGGCCACGGTGCTCGACGCTCTGGCCACCTCGCCGCATCGGCCCGCGCTGGTCATCGCCCCGCCTCCGCGGCCGCGCGGCAGGGGTCGCAAGCCGGCCCCCGCCCCGGTCGCGGTCCGGGCGCGCCGGCTCGGCCTCGAGCTGCTCGAGACTGCCGACGTCAACGACCCGGAGTCGCTGGAGGCGATCCTCGGCGCCGGAGCGGAGCTCGGCTGCGTCTGCGCCTTCGGCCAGCTGATTCGCGAGCCGCTCCTCTCCCGGCTGCCGATGCTCAACGTCCATCCCTCGCTGCTTCCGCGCTGGCGGGGAGCTGCGCCGATCGAGCGGGCGATCATGGCCGGGGACGGGGAGACCGGCGTCTGCGTAATCAGGCTGGAGGAGGGCCTCGACTCCGGTCCGATCGCCCTGCGCGAGCCGACCTCGATCGGCGAGGAGGAGGACTACGGGGGGCTGTCGGGCCGGCTCGCGGCGATCGGCGGGCGTCTTGTTCTCCGCGCCCTGGACCTCGCGGCGGCAGGGGAGATCGAGCTCACCCCCCAGGGCGAGGAGGGGGTCATCTACGCGGAGAAGATCTCCGCGGCCGAACGGCGCCTGGACCCCTCGCACCCGGCGGAATCGCTTGCCCGTGCGGTGCGCGCCCTGACCCCGCACATCGGTGCCCACCTGGCGACCGAGGACGGAGGGCGGCTGGGGGTTCGCCGGGCCCGGGCCGAGCCCGGGGACCTGGCCGCCGGGGAGATTCGCGCGGCCGAGGGAGCGCTGCTGCTCGGCTGCGCAGAGGGAGTGCTGCGGCTCGAGCAGGTACAGCCTCCGGGGTCGCGGCCGATGGACATCGCCGCCTACCTTCGCGGACACCGGCCTCCGCCACGCGCGCTGATCGAATGAGCGAGGTCTCGCCGGCGCGGCAGGTCGCCTTCACGGTGGTTCGCGCGACCTTCGAGGAGGACGCATTCACGGATTCCGCCTTCCGCCGGATCGCCGATCGGTGGGGGATGGCCGGTCGCGAGCGGGCCCAGGCGATGCGGCTCTCCTACGGGGCGGTGCAGCGGCGCGGAACCAGCGACGCGCTGATCGGCCGCCTCGCCGAGCGCTCTCCGAGCCTGCTCGACCCGCCGGTGCTGGCGGCGCTTCGGATCGGCCTCTACGAGCTCCTCTTCTCCGAGGGCGGCGCCGATCACGCCACCGTGCACCAGGCAGTCGAGCTGGCCCGCTCGGCCGGAGCCGCCCACGCCACCGGGCTGGTCAACGCCGTCCTGCGGCGAGCGGTCCGCGAGCGCGGCGAGCTGGCCGAGCTGTTGCGGCTCGACGAGGATCCCGCGGCGGCGACCGTGGCGCATTCGGTGCCCCGGTGGCTGGCGGAGATGTGGTGGCGCGAGCTGGGCGCCGAAGGGGCCCGCTCTCTGCTCCGGGCCTGCAACCGGCCGGCCGAGCGGGCGCTGCGAGTCAACACGCTGCGATCGAGCCGGCCCGAGCTGCTCGAGCGGCTCACCGCTGCGGGGGTGGACGCCCGCGAGGCGGCGGCGCCCTGGCCTCTCGCCCCGCCTGAGTCGGTACTCACCGAGGGAAGCCTCGCCGGGGCGCTGGAGCTGATCGAGGCGGGAGAGCTGACCCCGCAGTCGCGGGCTTCGGCCGCGGTGATCGAGGTGCTCGATCCCCAGCCGGGGGAGCACGTCTTCGACCTCTGCGCCGGCCCGGGGATCAAGACCGGCCAGATCGCCGCCCGGATGGGTGACCGCGGCGAGGTGATCTGCGTCGAGAGCGACGCGGCCCGCGCAGAGGAGGTCGCCGCACAGGCCCGGCGGCTCGGCCTGCGCAGCGTCACCGTGCTGGAGGCCAACGCCTCCGAGGTCGACCTGGGGCGCGAGTTCGACCGGGTGCTGGTCGATGCTCCCTGTTCGGACCTCGGGACGCTCGCCTCCCGCCCGGACGCGCGCTGGCGCAAGTCTCCGCGGGGGATCGAGAGGCTGGCGGCGACCCAGGGCGCGATCCTCGGGCGGGCCGCGAGGGCAGTGAAGCCGGGAGGGGTGCTGGTCTACGCGACCTGCACGATCTGCCGGGCCGAGAACGAGGACCGGGTCGCCTCGCTGCTCGAATCGGTGGGCGGGGACGCCGGCCCCGGCCTCGCCGTCGAGGACCTCGGCAGCCTCGCTCCCGCCCTCTCCTCGGTCCACGATCGCCGCTTCCTTCAGACTCTCCCCGACCGCGACCGCACCAGCGGGTTCTTCATCGCCCGGCTGAGGCGCGATGATTAAGCTGATGACCGAGACCACCCGCCTCCCGCGCCCCGCCTGCCCGGGTTGTGGAGAGCCCTGGCTTCGGCCCACCCAGCTGGCCGGCCGCTACCGCTGCGTCAACTGCCTGCGCCGCTTCGAGCTGGTCTCGGGGTGCCCCAACTGCGGCGAGCATCAGACGATCGCGCGGATGAGCAGCACCGAGGACATGGTCTGCCAGCACTGCGGGAACTCGATGCTGAGGCACGTCTGATGCCCGGCCCCGAGGTCTACCGCGAGCGGCGAGTCGCCCCCTCGATCCTCTCCGCCGACTTCTCCCGGCTCGGAGCGCAGGTCGGCGAGGTGATCGACGCCGGAGCGCGCGTCGTCCACGTCGACGTCATGGACGGGCACTTCGTCCCGCCGATCACGATCGGCCCGCTGGTCGCCTCCTCGATAGCCGACAAGGTCCACGAAGCCGGCGGGGTGATCGACGTCCACCTGATGATCGAGCGGCCCGAGCAGCAGCTCGCCGATTTCGCCAGCGCCGGCGCCGACTCGATCACCTTCCACACCGAGGCGACAGCCCACTCCAACCGGACCCTGCACGCGATCCGGGATCTCGGGTGCCTGGCGGGGATCGCGCTCAACCCCGGCACCCCGGCGACGGAGATCTCCGAGCTCGAGGGCTACGCCGACATCGTCCTCTGCATGACCGTCAACCCCGGCTGGGGCGGGCAGCCGTTCATCGAGGGCTCGCCGGGAAAGGTCGCCAGGTTGTCGGAGATCTGCGGAGATGCCGTGATCGAGGTGGACGGCGGCATCGATGCCACCACCGCGAAGCCGGTCGCCGAGGCGGGCGCCTCACTGTTCGTCGCCGGCTCGGCCATCTTCGGAGCCGCGGACCCGGCGGAGGCCTACGGGGAGATCGCCGCCGCCGTCGCAATCCCTGGCGACTAGCGACTAGCGACTGGCGACTAGCGACCTGGCGCGCTGAGCACGCCGGCGACCTCCTGCCACCAGGAGCGCTCCACCTGGTCGGCCCCCTGTCGCTCGGCCCGGCGCCCGCACCAGCGCGCCAGCGCCCTGCGGCTGCCGATCGCCACGAGGTCGGTGCCGGTCACCGCGTGGCGTCCGTCGACCAGCGCGACCAGCGCTCCAGGGTGATCGCGCCGGCTTCGCAGCCGCGCCATCACCTCGATCCCGTCCACCTCGTTGGGGTTGGCGGGGTCGGCGAGGTCCCCGGCGGGGTGGACGGTGAAGATCTGCGGGGCGCCGCGCAGCGCGAGCCTCGGCGGAGCGGCCTCTCCGATCGGGCCCTCCTGCCAGCGCCTGGTCAGCGCCTCGACCTCGTCGCGCAGCTCGCCGCGGACCAGTACGTGCAGCTCGTCTCCGACCCTGATCTCGGTCGAGCCGCGCGGTGGGATCGCCCGGCCATCACGGACGATCACGTTGACCAGGGCTTCGCGGGGCAGCCGCAGCTCCCTGACCATGTGACGGTCGATCGCCGCCCCGGTCTTGACTCGATGGACGACTACGTCCCCACCCAGCTCGCGGATCCGGCCCGATTCGTGCAGCCGGCGCGGTAACGCGGGCTCGGTCGTGGTCAGCCGCAGCCGCCTGGCCAGCGGCTCGAAGCTCGCTCCCTGGATCAGGGTCGAGGTGATCACGACGAAGAAGACGAGGTCGAACAGCCTCTCGCTGGAACCGATGCCGGCGACCACGGGAAAGGTTGCCAGCCAGATCGGCGTGGCGCCACGCAGCCCCGCCCAGCCGAGCATCAGCCTCTGGCGCATGTCGAATGGGCTGAGCAAGGTCGCGGCCACCGCGGCGGCGGGCCGGGCCACCAGGATCAGCACCGCGGAGAGCAGCAAACCCTCTGTCGCGAGGTCGCCGAGGTCGCCCGGGAAGACCAGCAGCCCGAGCATGAAGAAGAGGGTGATCTGGGCGACCCAGCCGAGGCCCTGGTGAAAGGTCGCCGCGGTGCGGCGGCCCGGCACCTCGCCTGTGCCCAGGGA
Source organism: Solirubrobacterales bacterium (assembly GCA_038222365.1). Classification (GTDB taxonomy): domain Bacteria; phylum Actinomycetota; class Thermoleophilia; order Solirubrobacterales; family 70-9; genus JBBRHQ01. The sequence continues at coordinate 1,937 of JBBRHQ010000108.1, read as the reverse complement.
GAGAGCGGTGAGGTAGACCGCGAGCAGCCCGGAGCCGCCGAGGATCTCGGTCAGCCCATAGGCGATGCCCGCGGTCGCGATCGATGCCACCGGGTAGGTCCCCGGGGTCGAGTTGTCGAGCTTCTCGAAGGCGCGACGCGCGATCCAGCCGAGGGCGAGGCCGAACCCAGCCCCGAGGATGAGCTTGACCACGAAGAGCAGCGCCATGTCGAGTGCTCCATAGGAGGGTTGCTGGAGCCAGTTGATGAAGCCGACCACCAGCAGCAGCGCCACCGGGTCGTTCATCCCCGACTCGCCCTCCAGCGAGCGGGCCACCGGGCGTGCGAGGTTCGAGCCGCGCAGCACCGCGAAGATCGCGGCGCTGTCGGTCGCGGCGATCGCCGAGCCGACGATCATCGCCTCGAGCGTGCCCAGCCCGATGATCCATTTCGCCGCGAGGCCGGCGATCACCGCCGTCAGCAGGGTGCCGATCGTCGCCAGTGAGATCGCCGTGCCGAGCACCGGGCGGATCTCCCCCCAGCCGGCGGTGAGCCCCCCCTCGAAGATGATCAGGACGAGGGCGATCGTGCCCAGAGTTCGGGCGAGCTCGGCGTCATTGAAGGGAATACCGCCGACCCCCTCCGATCCCGCCAGCATCCCGAGGCCGAGGAAGAGCAGCAGACCGGGGATGCGGACCCGATCCGCGAGAAACGCGGCGATCACGCCCGCCCCCATCAGGGCCCCGGCCAGCAGGATCAGCTCGCCGTCGTGGTGGCTCATCCGGTCCTAGGCGCTGTCGGGTATGTCCTCGGCCCGCACGTGGGGGCGGCGGAAGATGATCAGCAGCAGGGACAGCAGCAGCGCGGCGGTCAGCGCGAAGCCGGTCTCGACCCGGCGCGAGGTGTCGGAGATCAGAGGGACGAGATTCCAGCCGACGAAGAAGACCGCACAGGCGATCCAGCGGACTGAGGCCCGCCGCACCTGGCCCTGGGCGAGGCAGGCCTGGTTGATGGTCACCGCCGAGAGATACAGGCCCATCCCGGCGGTGATGAGCAGCAACCCAATCCTCTCGTAGGTGAACTTCTTCGAGAAGGCGATCTGCATCAGCTCCGGCCCGGCGATCAGCACGGCGAGCGCGACCACCCCGGTGAAGGCGGCAATCGCCTTCAGGACCAGCCAGATCGAGCTGTGGAACTCGTCCTCGCTGGTCTCCTCGGTGCTGGTGTGGAGGCTGGTCAGGTGGGGGAGGATGCTGGTCGAGACGGCCTGGAAGAGCTGCAGCGGAGCCCGCGCGATCATCAGCACGTTGAAGATGAAACCCGCCGCCGCGGCGCCCTCGAGCCCGCGGACGATCAGCGGGCCGGCGTTGAGGAAGGTCTGCTCGCTGAACATGATCAGCAGCACCGCGGCTGCGAACCCGGTGCCGTGGGAGAGGCTGAACTCCGGCGCCGCCTCGGGGCCGCCACCGGGGCCCTCGGCGGAGTCGACGTCGAACGCTGTCTGTTCCTCGGAATAAATGCCCGCCGCCTCCTGGGAATCACCGCCCGCCGCCTCCTCCGCTAAGCGTCCGGGGGCGGCGGGGTTGGGGGTGGGCTCGGTGCTCTTGGTGGCCTGGCGGGCGAAGGCTAAGGGGACGATCAGCAGGCTGAGGCTGGGGGCGGCGACTATGCCGATCGAGACGGCGTCCTGGCCGCTGAGGATGCCGACCGCGACCAGCACCGCGAAGATCGTGCGAAAGAAGGACTCCGAGAGGATCAGCGCGGTGAACAGGCCGAAGCGGCGGTGGCCGGCAAGGTAGCCACGGGCGAAGTAGCTCGCGGCGTAGAAGAGGACTGCGGAGCAGAAGACCCAGTAGAGGGTTTCGTTTCCCTCCAGGAGGTCGTCCTGGATCGGGCCGCGCAGGGCGAGGGCGACGACGACGAAGAACAGGGCGAGACCGAACTGGATCGTCGAGGCGA
>JBBRHQ010000107.1:0-9206 GCA_038222365.1 Solirubrobacterales bacterium | reverse complement strand
GCGAAGGCGACCGTGTAGACCATGGTGTGAACCCGGACCGTCCCCGGCATGCCGAGATGGCGGTGAGGGACCTCCTTCATCCGAGTGAGCATGGCCAGCATGCGCGAAGCGGCGAAGATGCTGGCGATGACGCCGGAGGCGGTGGCGATCACGGCGATCGCGACGGTGAGCCACAGACCGGTCGCGCCGAGGACGGGCTCGGCTGCCCGGGCGAGGGCGTAGTCCTGGGCGGCGATGATCTCGGTGAGGGTGAGGTTGCCGGCCACGGCGACGGAGAGCGCGAGGTAGAGGGCTGAGCAGATCGCGATCGAGATCACGATCGCCCGGCCGGTGTTGCGGTGAGGGTCGACGATCTCGCCGCCGCTATTGGTGATCGTCGTAAACCCCTGGTAGGCGAGGATCGAGAGGGCGACGGCGGCGAGGAACCCATCGACCGACCCTGTGCTCCCGGCTGTATCGGCGCCGTTGGTGAAGTTCGCGGCGTTGACGAACCAGAGTCCGACGATGGCGAAGAGGCCGAGGCCGGCGATCTTGACGACGGCCATGACACCCTCGCTGACTTGGATCAGCCGATTGCCGGCGGGCTGGTCTCCCGCCTGCGCAGCCAGCCGCCCCCGCCGCCGGTTGACTACCGGCAGGTACCGCACCGGCGCCGTCCCCGGGCTGCCCTGGCGGCGGCGCTGCTTGCGAGCGTCGCCGCCGGCTTCGGAATCGCCCAGGCGACCGGCCGACGGAGGGGCTGAGCCAGGCTCGGGCACGAGCGACCTGCTGAGGACTTCGCCCAGGCGGTCGCGTCGGGCGGACCAGTAGCCGGGGGATCAGCCCGCGCCGGCGGGGCTCGGCACAGGCTGGCTCGAAGGAGCCCCGGGTCCGGGTCCTGCTTCGGCCTCCTCGCCGGGAAGCCGCAGCCGCTTCAGCATCAGCGCGTTGACCGCCACGATGAAGCTCGAACCCGCCATAGTCAGGGCGGCAATCTCGGGTCGCAACACGAGGCCGAGCGAAGGCTGGAAGATGCCGGCGGCGATCGGCAGCGCGATCGAGTTGTAGCCGATCGCCCAGCCGAGGTTCTGATGCATCTTGCGCAGCGTGCCGCGACCGAGCGCTAGCGCGGTCGGGACGTCAAGCGGGTCCGAGCGCATCAGGACGACGTCCGCGGTCTCGATCGCCACGTCTGTGCCGGCGCCGATCGCGATTCCGAGGTCGGCCTGGGCTAGGGCGGGCGCGTCGTTGACCCCGTCCCCGACCATCGCCACCCTGCGCCCACCGCGCTGAAGCTCCGACACCTTCAACGCCTTCTCGCTGGGCAGGACTTCGGCGATCACCGTGTCTATTCCGAGGCCTTCGGCTATCCGGCCTGCCGTGGCCTCGTTGTCGCCAGTCAGCATCACCACCTCGACACCCTCCTCGCGGAGCGCCTCGACCGCGGCGGCCGAGGTCTCTCGGGGAGCATCGGCGATCCCGAGCAACCCGGCGGCGCGCCCGTCAACAGCGGCGATAACCGCAGTTTGCCCGCCCGCAACCAGCTCATCGAGGCGGGCGGCCAGAGCGCCGAGCTCGACCCCGCGCTGCTCCATCAGCCTGCGGTTGCCGATCGCCACCGTGTGGCCGTCGACCGTCGCAACGGCCCCATGTCCAGGCACGTTCTCGAACCCAGACGCCGTGAACTCTGGAACCCTGTCCGCATCGGCTCGCCGCACGACCGCCTCGGCCAGCGGGTGCTCGGAGGATCGCTCCACCGCTGCGGCAAGCCGCAGCAGCTCTCCGTCGCTGATGCCCTCGGTGACAACGTCGGTCACCGCGGGTTCGCCCTTAGTGAGCGTGCCCGTTTTGTCCATCACCACGACCTCGATCCGGGCCGAGCTTTCGAGCGCGATCGCGCTCTTAAACAGGATTCCGCGCTTGGCTCCCAATCCTGTGCCGACCATGATTGCCGTCGGCGTAGCCAACCCGAGGGCATCCGGGCAGGTAATGACGACGACGGTGATCGCGAATAGGATCGCCGTCGTGGTCGGCTCGGAGCTGAAGAGCATCCAGGCGGCTAGGGTCGCTGCGCCCCCGATCAGCGCCACCAATACGAGCCAGAAGGCGGCCCGGTCGGCGAGCTTCTGTCCCGGCGCCTTTGAGTTCTGGGCCTCCTGGACCAGCTTGACGATCTGAGCGATGGCAGTGTCCGCTCCGACCTTGGTGGCTCTCACACGAAGCGTCCCGTTCGCGTTGATCGTCGCTCCGATCACATCGGAGCCGGGCCCCTTGTGGACGGGCAGGCTCTCGCCGGTAACGACCGACTCGTCGACCTCGCTCTCGCCGTCCTCGACCGTGCCGTCGACGGCGATCTTCGCCCCGGGTCGCACCAGCAGCAGGTCGCCAACCACGACCTCCGCGCTGGGAACCTCCACCGGCTCGCCGTTGCGCAGGACGAGCGCCATGGGCGGGGCGAGATCAAGCAGGGTGCGGATCGCATCGTTGGCCCCGCCACGAGCGCGCATCTCGAACCAATGCCCGAGCAACACGAAGGAGGCCAGCACCGTCGCCGCCTCGTAAAAGACATCGCCCCCGCCGGTGAGTGTGACCGCCACCGAGTAAAGCCAGCCCGCCCCCACGGCGACGACGACCAGGACCATCATGTCGAGGGTGCGGGCACCGAGCGCGCGCACTGCGCCCGTAAAGAAGATCGAGCAGGAGTAGAAGATCACCGGCAGGCTGAGCAGCAGCCCCCAAACGTCCTCACGAAGGCCAAGCGGCGGCGGCGCGTCGAAGCCGAGAACGTCGCGACCGATCTTCGACCAGAGCACGATCGGGACCGAGAAGACTGCGGCGACCAGGAAGCGGTTGCGCATGTCCCGGGCCATTCCGGCCATTGACATCTCGCCGTGTCCACCATGCCCCATCGCCTCCTGGGGCGAGCGGAGTTGCTCGTCGCCATCCGCGGGCGGTGGCGCATGCTCTGCAGGCGGCCGCGCAGCCGGTTCGAGCTCCGGCTCGCAGATGTGGGCGGGAACGGACTGCCCCACGCAGTGGTAGCCGCAATCCTCTACCCAACCGCGCAGCTCTTCGAGCGAGGTGAGCGCCGGGTCGTAGGTAACGGTGGCAGTCTGGGAGACCGGGTTTGCCTCGACCCGCTCGACCCCCGGCTGGCGCCCCAGGACGGCCTCGACGACCGCCTTCTCCGAGCCTCTGAGCATCGGGTGTACATCCAGCACGGCCGTCGCCTGCGCTCTGTTGCCTTCGTTGTTCACGGCTCTTCTCTGGCTCGGTAGCTCAGCGCGTTGCCGAGGCCTGCACCCGACGCGAAGGTGAGTCGAAGTCTTGGACGACGGCTGCCGTCATCGCTCGAAGCTCCATTCCATCTAGTTGCCGAAGTTGACCGCCGCCGCCTCGCGGTCCGTGGGCTCCTCGAGCTGAAAGTACTCCCGCGGTTCAAAGCCGCCGCGTCTGGCCACGAGCGAGTTCGGGAAGATCTTGATCTTCGTGTTGTAGGCCTGTGCGTCGGCGTTATAGGCAGCGCGCGAAGCCTGAATCTGATTCTCGATCTCGGCCAGCTCGGTGGAGAGCTGCCGGAAGTTCTCTGTGGCGCGAAGCTGCGGGTAATTTTCGGCCACTGCGCGGAGGTCGACGAGGCCGGCGGTGAGCCGTTGCTCGGCACGGGCGCTCGGGCCGACGCCGCTCGAGCGCATCGCCTCGGCGCGGGCCTTGGCCGTCTTCTCGAAGACCTGGCGCTCATGTGACGCGTAGCCCTTCACCGTCTCCACCAGGTTCGGGACGAGGTCGTGGCGACGCTTCAGCTGCACCTCGATTCCACTCCAGGCCGCCTCACAGCTGTTTCGGGCCCCAACGATCGAGTTGCGAACGCCAACGAACGACAAGGCGGCGATCAGGATCAGCGCGACGAGGATGCCAATGACGAGGACCATCGAGATTTCCTTCTTGCGACGACACTCCTTGCTCTCATCCTACGCTGTGTGGGACAGCCGGGCCTCGCGGCGATGATTCTCCGGCGCGTGAGGGGAGGCCTCGACCTCACACGCGACCAGGTAGATAACCGTTTCTGCGGGATTACCGAATGCGATTTATATGGCTTACGCGGATGCGTTGCGGTCGTCCCTCCTACATAATGTCTGAGATGGTGAGCGAGCCAGAATCATTCGGTTCTCCTTCTGACCGCATGGACACCGCCGCCATCTGGCGGTCGGTCACCCTCTCGAGGTGCTCGTAGGTGGCTCGCGCCCCCAACGGCCAAGCAGTCGTGGGTGCAGCGCTTGCTGCCCTGGTCGTGATATTCGCCAGCGTTCCCGCAGCGGCACAGACGGGGCCCGAGGTTCGTGGTGCACGACTGTTTGGCGCGCTTAAGCGCGGCGATCAGCGCTGCGATCAGTTCAAGAGCGGCGACTTCGAGGCCATCGGCGAGTTCGTCATGGCTCGGATGGCCGGCTCGGCCCGGGCCCACGCCTCAATGAATCGCCTGATGGAGACGATGATGGGCCCGCGCGGCGAGGAGCAGATGCACGAGGTGATGGGCCGACGTCTTACCGGCTGCGGAGGCGGCACGTCTCCGGCCGGTTTCGGGCGGATGATGGGCGCGCTCGGACTGATAATGGGCGGAACGATGGGAGCCGGCTCTGGCGGGGCAGGCGTACCCGGCTACGGGATGATGGGCGGTTCCGCGAGCGGTGGCGCGAGATTCGGCAACGACGATGACGAGGGGCCCTCGGCCGTGGCGATGGTCGGGATGATGGCCGTGCTGATCGGGGCCGTGGCGCTCGTCCTCGTTTGGCTCAGGCCGAAGCGGCGCTCATCGGGCCCACAGGAGGTCTTGGAGCAGCGTTTCGCCCGCGGTGAGCTGAGCGCCGAGGAGTACCGGCAGAGCAAGCAGCTTCTCGAAGGAGGGAGACCATGACGATCGGCGCAGCGATGCGGCTTGCGGACATGATGGGCGGGGGCGACCACATGGGCGACTGGGGTGCCGGCTGGTGGATCCTGATGGCCGTGCTGATGGTCGCCTTCTGGGGGCTGGTGATCGTCGGCATCATCTGGCTCGGTCGCTCCGTCGGCTGGGGTCAGCACCAGCACGCTGGACCCGGTGCCGTCGAGCTGCTCGACCGCCGCCTGGCAGAAGGCGAGATTTCGCCCGACGAGTATCGCGAGCGGCGCGCCGTCTTGCGGGGCGAATCGCAAAGCGGAGGGAGCTGACCATGGAGGCCACTGGCATCCCAGCTGGACGGCGGTCGCGCTCCTGGCAATGGCTGGACGAGCGACTCGGCATCGGCGGGCTGCGCTACCCCGTTCCCCAGCACGCCAACTCCCTGGCCTTCACCCTTGGCGGGATCACCATGGTCAGCTTCGTGCTGCTGATCGTAACCGGGGTCTATCTGGCCCAGTTCTACGATCCGACACCGGCTCGGGCGCACGCCAGCGTCACCTACATCACCGATAAAGCCTTCGCCGGCGAGCTGATCCGCAGCCTTCACTACTGGCTGGCCAGCATCTTTGTCGTCACCTTGGTCCTGCACATGGTCCGCACCTTCGTCACCGCCTCCTTCAAGGCGCCTCGAGAGTTCATCTGGCTCAGCGGCGTGGTCTTGTTCTTGATGACCGCCGGGCTGCTGTTCAGCGGAACCGTCCTGAAGCAGGACCAGGAAGCGATCGAGGCCCTTGCACACAACAAGGAGGTCGCCGACATCTTCGGCTTCGTCGGTTTTTGGTTCTCGTCTGATTTCACCAACAACGTCTCGATCGTGACCAGGCTCTACGTCGCCCACGTCTCGATCCTCCCGGTCCTTCTCGGAGCCGTCCTCGTTGTTCACATGATGCTGATCAAGCGCCATCGGCTCGCCCCGCTGCCGTGGGGAACGGCAGCCGAGGTCGCCGCCCGCGAGAAGGCCGAGCACACGGAGCCGTTCACCAAGCACCTCAAGCACATCGCCAAATGGGAGCTGGTCCTGCTCGGGGTCGCGCTGCTTCTTGCCGGCCTCGCCCCTGCCGCGCTTGGCCCGGCCGGGGTCGAGGGAATCGAGATCACCAAGCCGCCCTGGTACTTCCTCTGGCTCTACCCCTGGGAGGATTGGATCGGCCTCCAGGCCCTCTACATCATCCCCGGGCTCCTCGCCCTCGGGTTATTGGCGATCCCCTTCCTCGACCGCTCCAAAGAGCGCGACCCGCGGCGACGCAGGTTGTGGATGGCGCTGGGGCTGATCGTCCTGCTCGCCTGGGTCGGGCTGACGATCTACGGCGCGGTGACCGCCCCGGTCTCGCACACGGGAATGGGCGGCTGATGAGCTTCCGCCATCGCTTCCTGCTTCTCCTCGCCGTAGTCAGCGCCCTGCTGCCGCTCTCGGCTTGGCTCTTGGCCAAGGGGCTCGGTAAGGGCGAGCCCTTCATCATCCTCGGCGGCGTTGCCGCTTCCGCCCTGGCGCTGCTCGGGCTGCTGGCCCTTGGACGTGTTGTGATCATGGCCGAGGGACATCGGGGTCGCCGATGAGATCAGGAGCGACTCTCGCTCTTATGGTCGGTGCCGTCTCCCTTGCCGCTCTCGCCCTGTCGCCACCGGCCTTGGCCCACGGCGGTGGTGAGATGGATCTCGGCGATCTCGCCATGCAGCCGGCGCGTACGCTCGCCCAGCAGGCGCTGGCCGAGATAGCGGTGCGCAACGACACCGAGGAGGCGGCCACTCGTCTCGATGCCGCACTCCAGAGCAAGGACAAGGCCGACATCGATCAGCCGCTGCTGCGGCGGGCCACGGAAACCCTCGACGGGGGCAATCCCGAGGCGGCTGTTCGTCTGCTGGACGCGGCCCTCTCGCGCCCGCTCGGAGCGGCCAGCGGGAAGGCGCTGCACGAGGCCGGGCGCGAGTTCCGTCCAGGCACCGGAGCCCAGGAGATCGTCGCAATGTCGCTGGGAGCGGCACTGCTCCTGCTAGGCGCCGCGCTGCTCCTGCATAACCGACGAGTGCCTCAGGCTTGACCGGGCCGCTCGGCCTCACCTGTTGCACAGCGGCAGCTGCCCGTGATCTGTCAGGAGGGCGATGTGGCCGGCCCCCAGTGCACCAGCGGCGAAGATCAGCGCCACGGCGCCGATACCCATCGCGAAGGCCAGCACGCCCGCAATGAGAGTCGCGGTGCGGTCCGGCACCGCCGCGTTTCGATCAATGAGCAGCTGCAGGCGGGCGGGCACGGCGCATCTGGCCAGGCCGGCCATCAGTGGCGCTGGCGCGGGCGACGAATTCCTTCCCGCCTTACAAATTGCTGCGGCGAGAGCAAGCGGATCCCCATGGCATCGAACGGCCTCCTCATCAGCATCGCGTTCGAGATGGAATTGGAGCTCAGCCTGGGTCTTGGCGCCCCCGGGGACTACTCGACCGACCGCCAGTAGCAGGGTGCCGGCGAGCGATAGGTACGGATGCCGGCGGCCGATGTGGGCGCGTTCGTGGGCGAGGCTGGCTTCCAGCTCGTCCTCATCGAGGACCATCAGCGCACCGGCTGAGACAACCACGCGTGCGCGGTGCAGCCCGGCCGCGGCCACGAGCACGTCCGGTCCGCCGACGATCAAGCTTTGACACGGACCGGGGCCTATTGCGCTCTCGGCGAGCCACCGGGAGAGCGCCCGAGCCCCGCCGCGAAGGCCGAGGACCGCGGCGATCAGAGAGACGGCGAGAAGAGCGATCGGGATCAGGGTTGCGGTTTCCCCCAACCGGTGGCCGGAGAGCCCTATGTGAGCGGAGATGTAAGGAAGGACGGCGTGAAAGCACCAATTCGTGGCAAGTTGGAACGGCTTGATCTCGGGTACGTATGTGACGAGGGCGAGGGCGGCGGCGAGAGCCACCGCAGTCCGTGCGGCCAGCCCCGTAAGGCACAGCGCGATGCCGCTGGTCGGGGAAAGACGAGGGGTCGGCAACAGGCGGGTCGCCGCAATGGTGATCAGGAGAACGGCCGCGACGGCGATGATCATTTCTTTCGCTTGCGCTCGACTTCCTCTGCGAGCTGGTCGAAATCCAGGTCGGCCGAATCGAATTCCCCGGCTAGCTGCACCAGAACCGACCGACGCGCTTCCTCGGATACCGGCGCCAAGGTCTGCCGAAGCGACCCCGAGTAGTAGTCGGCCTCGCTAATCTTCGGCTCGTAGTAGAAAGCCCTTCCGGCCCTCTCGCGTCTGACAAGCCCGCGTTCGGCCAGCCGATTGAGGACGGTCTGGACAGTTGTGTAGGCGCCCTTGCGAAAGCGCGGTGGCAATTCCTTTCGACAATCCTCGACAGTGGCGCGCCCTTTGCGCCACAGGATGTGCATCAGGGCGATCTGTAGATCGCCGTGGAGCGGAGCTGTCGGAGTTCTTGCCATTTCCCTAAACCCTACAGACGGTAGGTCTAGGTTACTCTTACGGCTTGTAGGAGAACTGCCCGGAATGCGCTCACTCCGGGCCCCAGTGGTTGACAAATGCCAATTCCCAACCCAAAGCCGGAGACGAAATGACACCCGAGACGACTCGCGCCACAAACGGGCAAGCATTGCTCGCGGCCCATGTGACCGCGCCTGCCGAAGGCTCGGCCTCGGTGGCTCGAGGCCTTCTTCGTCAGCTTCATGGTCGTCAGGAAGCGAAGCGGCGAGTCGGCGAATTTGATGTCATAGACGTCGAAAACCCGACCCTGGCGCTACGGCTAGCCCTCTGGTTGCGGCGAAACATCGCTCGACATGAGAATCCGCCGACCATCCGCTTCGGTATCCACGCCATTGCCGGCCGCGAACGTTCCCACCGGCAACTCGGCGAGGCAGTAGAAGCATGCTGCTTGGCTGCTGACGGCCAGATCCTTCTGACCCCAGCAGCAAGAGCTGCCGCCCACCAAGTGGAACCCGTGTCGTTCGAAAAGCGCCGATTAAAGCTGGGCCGCGATACCGAAGGCCGGGTCCTCTTCGACGCGAGGCCGGAGGGCCAGCTGACGTCGGTTGGCGCCCCAATCGACCCGGTGTGCCGTCTCGCCCTGGGGAGGGAGGCCGGCTCGCTGCTGTACAGGGGTGCCCGCAGCCACTTCTGCTCCTTGAAGTGTGCCGAGTTGTTCGCAGTCTCTCCCGAGCGCTACCTTCATCGCGTGGAACCGCCACGCCCCTGGATCCGGCCGGACCTCCCGGGCACCGATGTTGTCCTTCCATGAAGCGCCCCGCTGACTCAACGGCCGCCGAGCAAACCTTTATTTTCGCCGACCTGTCGGGCTTCACGGCACT
>JBBRHQ010000106.1:0-9241 GCA_038222365.1 Solirubrobacterales bacterium | reverse complement strand
CGCTTCGGGTCGCCAACCAGGTGAGGCGGATGGGCCTGCGACACGCGGTGATCACCTCGGTGGATCGCGACGACCTGCCCGACTACGGCGCCGGCGCCTTCGTCGGGGTGATCCGCTCGATACGCCGGATGGCGCCGGGCTGCCGGGTCGAGGTCCTGACCCCCGACTTCCGCGGCCAGGAGATGCCACTCGCCAGGGTGATCAACGAGCGACCCGACGTCTTCAACCACAACGTCGAGACGGTGCCGCGGCTCTACCCGAAAGCCCGGAGAGGCTCCAAGTTCGGGCGCTCGGCCCGGGTCCTGAGAATGGCCAAGGAGATGGGCGGCGAGGGGGTCATCACGAAGTCCGGGCTGATGGTCGGCCTCGGAGAGGAGTTCGAGGAGATGGTCGAGGCCTTCGGAATCCTGCGCGAGCACCGGGTCCAGGTGCTGACCGTCGGCCAGTACCTCCGCCCCACCCCCAAGCACCTGCCTGTGGCCCGCTACTGGCACCCCGAGGAGTTCGAGGCGCTGGAGCTCGCCGCCTACGAGCTCGGCTTCGAGTCGGTGGCCGCCGGGCCGCTGGTCCGCTCCAGCTATCACGCCGACGAGCAGCTGCCCGAGCGGGCCGCCCTCGCCGGCTGAGTTAGCCGGCGGCGCGGCGCGCCCAAGGCGCCATCGGCCGAGTGTAGGCTCGACCGCCCTTGCCGATCCCGCTCAAGGACAACGTCCGCACGCTGCGGCTGCCGATCGTCACGATCGTGCTGATCCTCGTCAACGTCGGCTTCTACATCTGGCAGGTGGGGGCGCCGACCGATCGCTACTCGAGCCCCACCTTGGAGAGGCTGGGCCTGAACGAGCGAGACCAGCGCACCATCACCTACGGAGCGATCCCCTACCGTCTGCTGCACCCGGGCAAGGAGTGCGCCGCGGGCGTTACCGAGGGATCATCCGGGCCTCAGGCCGACCTGGTCTGCGAGGGAACCTCGGCCTACGATCAGGCCAGGACGAGCGGTCCGTTCGAACAGATCGACCAGGCGCCGTGGCTGGTCACCGCCTTCACCTCGATGTTCATGCACGGCGGATTCCTCCACATCCTCTTCAACATGCTCTTCCTCTGGATCTTCGGCAACAACATCGAGGACGCGATGGGCCGGGGCAGATTCCTCCTCTTCTACCTACTCGCGGGGCTGGTGGCCGTCTACTCCCAGTCGCTGCTCGACCCGGGCTCGACCGTGCCGACGATCGGCGCCAGCGGTGCCGTCGCCGGTGTCCTCGGCGCCTATTTGATCCTCCTGCCACGGGCCCGGATCCTCACCCTGATCTTCCTGATCTTCTTCGTCACCCTGGTCGAGATCCCGGCCTGGGTGATGCTCGGGGTCTGGTTCATCCTCCAGTTCGTTCCCGCCGTCGGACAGGTCGCCTCGCCAGAATTCGGCGGGGGGGTCGCCTACTTCGCCCATGTGGGTGGCTTCCTCTTCGGGCTGGTGGCCGTAAAGCTCTTCGCCCTACGCCGGCCGGACATCGGGGCCGAGCCGCCGCCCTCTCCCGCGGTGGCGGCCTGAGCGGCCGTGGTCGCCCGCTTCGTCGTCGGGGCCCTGGTGATCGTCGCGGTCACCGCATCGAGCGTGGTGGTTGTCAGACACCGCGACGATGACGAATCCGCGACCGCCCGAGCGGGGGTGGCCGCTCCGCACCCGCCGCGAGCCGGGCGCGGTCGAGCCGGGCCGACGGTCAACGGGCCACCGAAGCCGGCGCGAAACCGGTTCACCGTCGACCCGGCCCCCCGACCGACCGAGGTGAGGATCAGGCTGAAGCAGGAGCCCGCGGCCGGGCTTCTCTTCGATCTGCGAAGCGGACGAGTCCTCTGGCAGCTCCACCCGCGCCGCGAGCTGCCGATCGCCAGCCTGACGAAGATGCTGACCGCGCTGCTGATCGCCGAGCGCCACCGGCCGCGGGAGCTGGTCCGGATCACCAGGGCGACCGTCAACTTCCAGGGCTCGGGCGTCGGCGTGCTGCCACTGGGAAAGAGAGTTCGGCTGAGCGCGTTGCTCTACGGGTTGATGCTGGTCTCCGGCAACGACGCCGCGATCGCCCTCGCCCAGCACGACGCCCGCACCCAGCGGCGCTTCGTCGCCAGGATGAACCAACGCGCCCGCGGGCTCGGCCTCGGCTGCTCGCATTTCTCCAGCCCCAGCGGGATCATCGATCGGGGCAACTACTCCTGCCCGCTCGACCTGGCGACCCTGGCCCGGCTCGACCTCGCCAACCCGACCGTGCGTAAGGTCGTCCGCACCCGCCGCACCCGCCTCCCCTTCCCGATCGAGGGCGGCGTCCTCGACCTCTTCAATATCAACCCCTTCATCTCGATGCAGGCGCCCGGGATCACCGGGGTGAAGACGGGGCTGACCGAGGCCGCCGGGCGCTGCTACGTGATCACCCAGCGGCGCGGCGCCCGCCACCTCGGGGTCGTGCTGCTCGACTCGCCTGACCCGCTCAGCCAGGTGCCGCGCCTGCTGCGGGCCGGCTTCCGGGCGGAGCGGTCGGGCTGACCCGCCCGCCTTCATCCGGCCGAGGACGACGACCCGGTCGCCGACGACCCGGTCGCCGATTCCGATCAGCTCCTCGGCTTCCAGCTCCATCTGATCGAAGGCATCGGTGATGATCGCCGCCAGCTCGCGCAGGCCGTCGTGGCCGTGATAGGTGCTGGGGTCGGGAGCGTTGGGATTCTGCACCCAGACGACCTCAGGATCGAGCAGCTCCCGAAGCCGCTCCTCATCGGCCGCGTTCAGCGCCGCGTGGACGTTGCGGACGATCTCGACGTTTGGCCGGCCACGATGGAGCCAGCCGGATTCGAACCGGCGACCTCCTGCTTGCAAAGCAGGCGCTCTGCCAACTGAGCTATGGCCCCACCGATCAAAGTCTAGGCGGGCCGGCGCGGCCTGACGAAGCGCTGCCGCAAGCTGGAATCCCCCCGCCGGCGGGGATGCGTGTGAGAGACTGGCCGCGGACCACGACCAGGAGACGCGATGGCAGCCGAGACGGGGACCGCCGAAGCGGTCGAGGAGGGAGAGGACGCCGGACAGGCCGCCGATGGCGCGCCCGCCTCGCCGCCGCCGCCCAAGCAGGCCGAGGTCTCCAACCTGGAGATCGTCCGCCATTACTTCGACCTGGCCGCCGAGCGCACCGGGTTGCGCGACGACCTTCGCGAGGTCTTCTGGAGTCCCTATCGCGAGGTCAGCGTGCAGATCCCGGTGAAGCAAGCCGATGGCAAGGTCCACACCTACTCCGGCTACCGGATCCAGCACAACGGCGCCCGCGGCCCCTACAAGGGAGGGGTCCGCTTCCACCAGGAGGTCGACATCGACGAGGTCCGCGCCCTGGCCTCGCTGATGACCTGGAAGACGGCCGTCGCCGGGGTGCCGTTCGGCGGCGCCAAGGGCGGCGTCAACTGCCCCGCGCACGAGCTCGAGTCCACCGAGCTCCAGCAGATCGCCCGCTCCTTCATGGACAAGATCGACAAGGTCCTCGGACCGACCCGCGACATCCCGGCGCCCGACGTCAACACCAACGCGCAGACGATGGCCTGGTTCATGGACGAGTACGGAAAGCTCCACGGCCACACCCCGGCGATCTGCACCGGCAAGCCGATCGAGCTGGAGGGTTCGCTGGGTCGCGAGGCCGCCACCGGTCGCGGCTGCGTCTACATGTTCCGCGAAGCCGCCCCCCAGCTCGGCCTCAGCCCCGCCGAGACCACATTCGCCGTGCAGGGATTCGGCAATGTCGGCTCCTGGGCGGCGCGGATCATGCAGCAGCTCGGTTGCCGGATGGTCGCCGTCTCCGACGCCTACGGGGCGATCCACTCCGAGGCGGGCATCGACGCCGACGAGCTGGTCCGCTTCCTCGGGGACGGCGGCAGCCTGGCCGAGTTCGAGGCGGCCGAGCGAATCGACCCCGATGATCTGATCGCCACCGAATGCGATGTGCTGATCCCGGCAGCCCTCGGCGGGATGATCCACGAGGGCAACGCCGACCGGGTCCAGTGCCGGGTGATGATCGAAGGCGCCAACAGCCCGACCACCCCGGCGGCTGACAGGATCCTCGACGAGAAGGGCATCTACGTGATCCCCGACGTGATGGCAAACGCCGGCGGCGTCGTCGTCTCCTACTTCGAGTGGGTGCAGAACCTCCAGCACTTCCGCTGGGAGGAGCGCGAGGTCAACGACAAGCTGGGGACGATCATGCGCCGCGCCTACCGCGAGGTCTCGACCAAGGCCAAGGAGGAGGGGATCTCGCTGCGCGAAGGGGCTTTCCTGGTCGGCCTCGACCGCGTGGTCACCGCCTCGAAGATGCGCGGCTACGTCTCGTAGCTGCGCCGCCTCCTCTGCTCCGCGTCCGGGGGGGTGTAATGCGCGCGCGCCTGGAGCCTGGAGCTGGACGTTTGTTCTAGCTGAGACTGTGAGCTAAGGGCGCGCGCGGCGGTTGCCGATCCCCACCCCACATACCGGTCCAGTACCGGATCCGAAAGCCCTTCTCTTGCCAGGGAAGGCAAGAACGCCAACAGGGAGCCCCGCGAATGCGGGGCTTTCCTGTGTCAGTCGTCGAAGTCGAAGTCCTTCGGGGGCTTCTGCTCGAACCAGAGGCGGTCGTGCTCGGGCGAGTCCTGGAGGAATTCCGGGGTCTCCTCGAGGACGTCCTCATCGCCGTTCTCCTCGCCATTCTGCTTCTCCGGCTGATCGGGCTCCTGCTCGGCCGCCTCGCCCTCCCCAGCCTCCTCGACCTCCTCGGGCTCGGGCTCCTCAACCTCCTCGACCTCCGCGACTTCAACCTCCTCCTCCGGCTCCTCGGGCACCTCGACCTCGACCTCGACCTCGTCGGTCGCCTCGGCCGGGATCGGGTCCTCGGTGGGCGGGGCGGTCTCAGCCGAGTCGAGCGCCTGATCGAGCTCGTCGGAGAGCGACTGCTCGTTGAAGAACCCCGCGGCCTCCTTCTCGGCCTCGGCCATCTCCCCCTCGACGTCGTAGTGCTCGGTCGGGTGCTGGGAGATCTGCTCGCGCTCGGCGCGCAGCTCGGCGGAGACACCGCCTGCCTCGACCGGGGGCGGCTCGGGCGGCTCGGCGGAGGACTGCGAAGCGGCCTCCTCGGGCTCGGATTCGGGAACCTCGTGCTCGATCGCCGGATGCTCCTCCTCGGCCGGGGTGGCCTCGGCCCCGGCGGGCTCCTCATCGGAGGGCTCCACGGTGCTCGGCGGTGGCTCCTCCGGACGCATCTCCGGCGGGCGCAGATCGGGTGCGGGTGTGGGCGCATCTGCCCGGGCCGCGGGCGCTTCGCCTTCCGAGGCCCCGGCGAGCTCGCTCGCCCCAGGCGCAGCCGCGGGGGAGCCGATGTAGTCGGTCGGCGCCTCGGCCTCGGCGTCCGACATCTCCAGCGGCTCCTCGATCTCGCCCGGGCCGCCAGGCGCTCCCAACGCCTCGTCCTCGAGCTTTTTCAGCTCGGGCTCATCGGCGCCGTGCTGGCGCTTCAGCTCCAGATGCTCGCGGATTGCTTCGTCAAGGATGCCCATGGACTCCGCCCAGGCGGCAGCCTAAGCCTAAGCGCTCTGCGATGTCGTCATGGAGCATTTTCGTCCACGGTGTTCGCCGCCCGACGCGGAGTCCCTACCGGGCCCTGGCGCTCGCCCAGGAGGAGGCCGGGGAGGTCCGCTGCGAAGTCGACTGCGGTGCCGAAGGAGCTTCAGCTGAGCTGCTCGGCCAGTCCGATGATGATGCCCTCAGGGCCACGCAGGAAGCAGAGCCGGTAGATGTCCCGTACTGCGCGATCTCGCCGACGAGTTCGGCACCGTGGCTGCGCAGGCGGGCAACGACGTCGTCGATGTCGTCGACAGCAAACATGATGCGGCGTATGCCCAGCGTGTTCGCCGGCGCGTTTTCCGGCTCGGCTCTGACCGCCGGCGGCGTGTGGAACTTCGTCAGCTCAACCCGGCCGTGGCCGTCCGGGGTCCGCATCATGGCGATGTCGGCACGGACGCCGTCGAGCCCGACGGTGCTGTCCACCCAAGGCCCCTCGACCTGTGTCTCGCCTTCCCGCTCCATACCGAGTTCGGCGAAGAACGCTTCGGCAGCGTCGAGGTCGTCGACAACGATGAGAACGTTGTCCATCCGCTGAATCGTCATATCCCCGAGCATAGGGTCGGATGTTCGCTATGCCAATGACGGGTGGCGTGGTCTGCGAGGTTGTCCGTGATCCTCGTTCGTCATCGACGGCGGCAAGGCGCAAGCTCACCTCGGAGCTGAACCGCACCTGGCCCAGGGAGCTTGGGCATAGCTCCATGATGAACAACCAGCGGACCGTGAAGCGAGATTGACGGCGGCCGAGGGCGTATCCTTCGCGGGCGCAGCGCGGATCGAGTTCCAAGCTGCCACTCGGGGCTATAGCTCAGCTGGAAGAGCGCCTGGATCGCACCCAGGAGGTCGCCGGTTCGAGTCCGGCTAGCTCCACTTCGAGTTTGATCGCTTCCGATCTGCGGCTCGCTGCCCGCCTCACATGGTGATCGGACACCAGCGAGGCGCACGCCGGCACGCTCGGTCCTCCTCAGTCCTCGATGTAGTACTCGAAAGAGGCCTTGCTGCGGCGATCAGAGGGCCCCACTCGGGACCGCGCTCGTCAGCGTTGCGACACTGGCGGTGTTGGGCGCGAGCGGAGTCGCCGCCAAGCCGAGGCACTCACAAGCCGGCGCCCCACGTCACCGTCACCAATATCATCCTGTTCACCGACTACGCCGGCAATCCCGGCGACACGGCTGGGATCTTCAGCGGTCGCTCGGGGGCCACCCACAAGTACTGCTCCGATGACACGGTGCCGAGCGGTGTCTCCTGGGACGCAAGGATCAAGCATCCGCCGAAGTCGTTCAAAGAGATCTTCACATCAACGGGAAGGTGAAGAAGGCGAAGACCTTCAGGTTCTTCCTCGGGATCACCCCGAACAAGTTCGGGGATGCGACCGCGGGCCGGTCGTTCCCGCCCGGATTTTGGAAGATCACCTTCAAGAGCGGCCACAAGAAGATCGGCTCGGCCTCGATGAAGATCGTTGACACCTGCTGATCCGCTGAGGGCGCGTGCCCCCGGCCTGCGAGCCGCGGTTGCACGCGCTACCCGACGATCGGCGCGCTCAGGTCGTTTTGACGACCAGGACCGAGCAGTCGGCTTTGTGCGTGACCGTGTTGGGGACGCTTCCCAGTACCCGCCGCTTCATCCCCTTGTTGCCGATCACCAACAGGTCGGCGCCGCATTCCTCGGCCAGCCGGACCAGCACCTCGGCCGGGTCGCCGCCTTCGGCGCGCGTCTCGCACTCGATCCCCTCGCCGCGAAGGCGCTCCTCGTTTCGCTCGAGGATCTCCCTCATCCGGGCCGAGGAGTTGGTCGCCCACTGCAGCTCCACCGCGGAGTCCTTCTGCGCCGGGGCGCGCTTGGAATCCTCGAAGGCGCTGAGCAGCACCAGCTTCGCGCCGAAACGCCGGGCGATCTCGGCCGCTTCGCCGACCGCCTTGGTGGCGGTCTCGGTCCCGTCGGTGCCAACGGCAACGGTGGAAAGCATTGCCACGGCAGTATCCCCCAAAATGCGCGGCAGATGCGATGAGCGCTGAGATCATCCGCCGCAAGGTGACCATCCATGGAGCCGTCCAGGGCGTCTTCTTTCGCGACTCGCTGCGCCGGGCCGCCGTCAGCCGGGGCGTGGCCCGCTCGGCGGTGAACCGCGCCCAGGGAAGGGTCGAGGTGGTGCTCGAGGGTCCGCCCGAGGCGGTCGAAGCGCTGCTCGATCTCTGCCGCACCGGGCCGCCCGCGGCGCGGGTCGACCGGATCGAGATCGGCGAGGAGCGACCGCGCGGAGAGAGCGGCTTTCAGACCGGCTAGCTAGCCGGTCTCGGAATAGGCGGGCTCCGGCTCGGGCTCCGGCTGGGCCGCCCTCGCCGTCCCCGGCTCGAGGACGAGCAGCGACACCACCAGCGCGGCGCCGACCAGGGCTGCGCCGACCAGGTATGCGAGGTGAAAGCCGGAGTTGAGCGCGGCGGCGTGGCCCACTCCGGCGGCCTGCAGGCTGTCGGTGCGCTGGGTGGCGAGGGTGGCGAGGACCGCGAGGCCGATCGCGCCGCCGACCTGGACGCTGCTGTTGACCAAACCCGAGGCCAGGCCCGAATCGCTCCGCGTCGCCCCGGACATCGCCAGGTTCATCAGCGAGGGGAAGCCGAGCCCGGCGCCGGCGCCGAGCAGGACCATCGGAGGAACCAGGTCGGTGGCGAAGCTGCCGTCCACCGGAGTCCGCGCGAACAGCAGCAGTCCGAGGCCGATCAGCACCAGGCTCGGGATCAAAGTGGCGCGGGGGCCGAAGCGCATCACGAGGCGATCGGAGGCGCGCAGCGACATCGCCCCCATGACGATCGTCGCCGGGAGAAAGGCGAGGCCGACCCCGAGTGGGTCGTAGCCGAGGATCTGCTGCATGTAGAGCGCCCCGAGGAAGAACATCCCGAACATCCCCGCGACCAGCAGCGCCTGGATCACGTTGGCGCCGGCGACGTTGCGCGAGCGGAAGAGGCGCAGCGGCATCAGCGGGTTGGGGATCCGCGCCTGGCGCGCCACGAAGGCCACCAGCAGGGCGAGCGATATCCCGCCGAGGATCAGCGTGTGGGGGGAGATCCAGCCATGCTCGGCGATCCCGAGGATCGTGTAGACGCCGAGCATCAGGCCCGCGGTCAGGGTCAGGGCACCCGGAATGTCCGCGCCCTGGCGGAAACCGATGCCGCCGCGGTCCTCGACCAGTCGGGTGGCGAGGAAGGCGGTGGCGGCGCCGATCGGGAGGTTGATGAAGAAGATCCAGTGCCAGCTGATCGCCTCGGTGACGATCCCGCCCGCCAGCAGCCCGATCGACCCGCCCGCGGAGGCGACGAAGCCGAAGACGCCGATCGCCTTGGCCTGATCGGCGGGCGCCGGGAACATGGTGACGATCATTCCCAGGATCACCGCCGAGGTGAGCGCGCCGCCCACGCCCTGGATGAACCGCGCCCCGATCAGCATCTCCTGGCTCTGGGAGATCCCGCAGAGAAGCGAAGCGGCGGTGAACACAGCCAGGCCGATCAGGAAGACACGCCGCTGGCCGATCAGGTCGCCGATCCGGCCCGAGAGCAGCAGCAGGCCACCGAAGGCGATCAGGTAGGCGTTGACCACCCAGGCAAGGCTGCTCTGCGAGAAGCCGAGATCGTCCTTGAT
>JBBRHQ010000105.1:0-9295 GCA_038222365.1 Solirubrobacterales bacterium | reverse complement strand
GTGGTCGTCCCAGACGGAGACGAAGGGGTATGCGGCGTGCAGATCCTGGAGATGGGGGTCGGTCTGGTGGAGGCGATACTTCTGGCGGTACTCGGCGAGCGTCTGCACGTCGCCGTCGTGGTTCTTTCCGGTCTTGTCCTTGCGGGCGTCGGGGCCAGGGTAGTAGTGGTGCTCGTAGATGTAGTCGCCGAGGCAGAGGACGAGATCGAGGTCCTTCTCCCTGGCCAGCGCCGCATGGGGGGTGTAGAAGCCGGCCTCGTAGCTCTGGCACGAGTAGAAGCCGATCCGCAGCTTCTGCTTCGAGTCGGGCGGTGGCAGGGTGCGGAAGCGGCCCACCCGGGAGTGCTTCTGCTTCGTCTGGAAGCGGTAGTGGTACTCGTGGCCGGGCTTCAGCCCGCCGATCCGCGCGTGGACGGTGAAGTCCCGTTTCTCCTTCGCCGTGACCAGACGGTTGGCGACGAGCCGGTGGAAGTGCTTGTCCTCGGCGACCTCGAGCCTCAGCCTCGAGGAGCGGTCGATGCCGCCGAGACGGGTCCAGAGGGTGATCGCCCTCGGGGAGGGCAGGCCGGAGGCGACGCCGTGGGCAAACTTCCCCTCGCGCGCCAGCGGCAGCCTGCGGTCGCGGGCCAGGGCGACGTAGTTGACCGGGCCGGCCAGCGCGAGGCCCGCGCCGGCGCCGGCTACCAGCAGCTCGCGGCGGCGGATGCCCTTTGTGGTGTCGAGTGAACTCTCCAACTGATAACCCCCTGCGCTTGGTTGAAAAGGCTGTCCGGAAGCTACACCTGAAACGCTTACCGGCCAAGAATGTTGCGGATCTTCTTCGAGTATTCAAGGGAGCGGGACGCCGGAAGCGGGATGCTCGGTCGGCTCGGGCTCGCCCCTCCGGACGGTCGTCAACATCCTGGTCTCGCGAGGCAGCAGGGCAACCGCGGTCGCCAGGAAGGCCAGGACCGAGCCGCCGATGAACACCTCGACCGAGCCGAGGGCCCCCGCCAGCGGGCCGGCAAGCACGTAGCCGAGCGGCAGCAGCCCGAGCGAGACCATCCAGTCATAGGAGGTGACCCGGGAGAGCCTGCTCGGGGGGATGCGGTCGGCGAGCGCAGTCAGCCACCAGACGTCGAACAGGGCGATCCCGGTGCCCGCAAGGATCAGCGCCGGGATCACCAGAGCCAGGGTCAGCCCGGCTGCGTACAGGGCCATTGCGGGGGGCCAGGCGAGTAGGAAGATCATCCCCAGCCTCAGCGGATAGCGGGGCTTCCAGACGACCCCGATCAGCGAGCCGATCACCAGCCCGGCGCCGAAAGCCGCCGCAACCGCGCCGTAGATGCCGACGTCGCCGTACTGGTGCTTGCCGATCACCGGGCCCAGCACGTACCAGGGAGCGAGGGCGACGAACAGCGAGACCGAGAGTGAGGCGAGCGTCACCCAGACCCAGGCCCGGGAGCGGACCTCGTGGTAGCCCTCGCGAAGCTCGTCGAGGACCCCGGTTTGCTTCGGCTCGGTCGCCCGGCCGCGCTCTCGGGGGCGGACCCGGGAGAGGAAGGCCGCGCTGAGCAGGAAGGTCCCCGCGTCGATCGCGAAGGCGGCGCCGGCACCGACCCCGACGACCAGCGCGGCCGCCATCGCGGGGCCGGCGAAGTCGGCAAAGCTGAGGACCATCGAGGTGACCGCGTTGGCCTCCTGGATGTCGGCCTCGGGCACCGTTTGCGGCAGCAGCCCACTCGCCGCTGGGCGGAAGAAGGCCTCCGCGAAGCCGAAGAGGATCTCGATCGCGACGATCTGCCAGATCTCGACCGTGCCGGCGAAGATCAGCACGGCGAGCAGCCCGTGCAGGCCGAATCGGGCCAGGTCGGTGGCGATCATCAGGCGATGGCGGGGGAGCCGGTCCGCCCAGACACCGCCGATCATCAGGAAGGCGACGAGGGGGATCGAGTGGGCGGCGAGCACCAGCCCGAGGTCGGTGGCGCTCCCGGTGAGGTCGATCACGAAGAGCGCGATCGCCACGGTGACGATCGCGTCGCCGAGTCCGCTCGCCGACTGGGCCAGCCAGAGGAAGCGGAAGTCGCGATGCCGCAAAACCCGCAGGGGCCGTCGCAATCGTGCCATCACGGCGACAGCTTGAAGCAGGGCGTAGCGGGCCCGCTTTCGGGTTATCGTGGGCCGGTGCTCTTCCGCCAGATAGTGCACGAGGACCTGGCCTGCGCCTCATACCTGGTCGGTGACTCGGGAATCGGGGTCGCCGCGGTGATCGACCCCCAGTGGGACATCGACCCCTACCTGCGGCTGAGTCGCCTGCACGGGGTGCGGATCGAGCACGTGCTCGAAACCCACAATCACGCCGACCACGTCTCCGGCCACGGGCGCCTGGCCCGCGCCACGGGCGCGTCGATCCACGTAAACGAGCTGGCCGCGGCCGAGTACCCGCACGAGGCGTTCGCCGACGGCTGGGAGCTGGGGATTGGCGCGGTGACGATCGAGGCGATCGCGACGCCGGGCCACCGGCCCGAGCACACCTCCTTCCTGCTGCGCGACGGTGGCCGCGGCGCCGAGCCCTGCGCCGTGCTGACCGGCGACTCGCTGTTCGTCGGCGACGTCGCCCGGCCGGATCTGGCGGTCGACGCCGAGCAGGGCGCGGCCGAGATCTTCCACTCGCTGCACGAGCGGCTGTTCTCGCTCGCGGACAGCGTCGAGGTCTGGCCCGGGCACCTCGGCGGATCGCTCTGCGGCAGCTCCGGGATCGACAACAAGGCATCGTCGACGATCGGCTTCGAGCGCGAGCACAACCGCGCCCTCGAGTTCGCCACCGAGCAGGAGTTCGTCGCGGACTCGGTCGGCTCGCTGGGCGATCCGCCGCCCAACATCGAGCACATCGTCTCGCTGAACCGCGGACCGCTGCTCGAGGAGCTGGGGACCCCCACCCCGCTCACCCCGCGCGCCGTCGAGGTGGCGATCGCCGAGGGCGCCCAGGTGATCGACGCCCGCACCAACGAGCAGTTCGACGAAGCCCACATTCCCGGCGCCTACAGCGCCTCGGCATACGACACCGGGTTCGGGACCAAGGTCGCCAGGATCGTCCCCGGGGACGTCGAGCTGATCGTCGTCGCCGCCTCCGACGGCTATGAGATGGAGGCGGCGGAACTGCTCTCATCGGTCGGCCTGCGGGTCCGGGGGTTCCTCGACGGCGGGATGACCTCCTGGCGCTCGGAGGAGCGGCCCGTGCAGCGCCTCGAGCTGATCGATCCCGACCGGCTGGCGCGGCGTCTCGAGTCCGGAGAGCAGCTGGCCGTGCTCGACGTCCGCGACGCCGGCGAGTTCGCGGCGGGCCACATCCCCGGCTCGGTTCACATTCCCTACGGCGAGCTGCACTCCCGGATCGGCGAGCTCTCCCACGACGCCCCGATCGCGGCCGTCTGCAGCGGCGGCAAGCGCAGCGGTCTCGCCGCCTCCATCCTCCAGCGCGAGGGCTTCGCCGAGGTGATCCACGTCGGCCACGGCGGGGTCGGCGTCTGGGCGAGCAGCGGGCATCCGCTCGAGCGGGGCTGAGCCGCGCCGATGCCGGCGCGATCGGCGGTCGCGATCCTCGGCGGTGGGGCCAGCGGGACCCTGCTGGCGACCCAGCTCCTGCGCCGCATGCATCCGGAGGGGATGCGGATAGTGCTGGTCGAGCGCCGGGCCGAGATCGGCCCGGGCCTCGCCTACTCGACCCCCCTCCCGTTTCACCGCCTCAACGTCCCGGCCGCTCAGATGGGCTCCTTCCCGCGCGACCCAGGGCATTTCCTGCGCTGGGCGCAGCGGAGCGAGCCCGCGGCGGGGCCCGGTGATTTCCTGCCGCGCTCGCGCTACGGCGCTTACCTCGCCGAAGTGCTCGCCGACGCGGAGCGCCGGGCGCTGGCGGGGGCCGAGCTCGAGCGCCGCCACGACGACGCGCTCGCCGTCCGGGTCGGCGAAGGCGCCCGCCCGCTGAGGATCGAGCTCGCCTCCGGGGACCGGGTTGAGGCGGACCGGCTGGTGCTGGCGCTCGGCAACCCACCGCCGGCTGTCCCCGGAGGCGCCGCCGCCGGGCTGCTGGGATCAGGACGATTCCACCCCGACCCCTGGGACCCGGGAATCGCCCCGGCGTCTCGCGGCGACTCGGTGCTGCTGATCGGCAGCGGCCTGACCATGGTCGACGTGGCGCTGACCCTCTCGCAGGAGGGAGAACCGGCCTGGATTTGCGCGATCTCCCGCAACGGGCTGCTGCCACGCTCGCACCTCGCCGGCGGGGCACGCTTCGAAAAGCCATTCGACCTGCCGGCCGGGCCCTTCACCCTCGATCAGCTGATCGCGGAGGTCGAGTCGAAGATCGCCGCGGTCGAGGCGGAGGGGGGCGATTGGCGTTCGGTTATCGATTCGCTGCGACCGGTGACCAACCGGATCTGGCAGAGGCTGGGCGAGGAGGATCGCCGCCGGTTCGTCCGCGAGGTTGCCCGCCACTGGGAGGTCCGGCGCCACCGGATGGCCCCCGAGGTGGCGCGGATGCTGAAGGGACTGGTCTCCTCCGGGAGGCTGGTGATCGAGCGCGGAGAGATCGCCGCGATCCGCCCCGGCTCGGGCTGCCTGGTCGTCTCGGTCCGCGATCCGGACAGCGGCCGGATCTCGGAGCGCCGATTCGATCGCGTTGTCAACTGCACCGGCCCCGCCCAGGACCTGAGCCGCGCCCCGGGGCCGGCGATCGCCTCGCTGCTCGGCGCCGGGGAGGTCCGTCCGGGTCCCTACCGGCTCGGCCTCGACCATGACTCGCGCGGCGCGATGATCACCGAGGCGGGGGAGGTCTCCAGGTTGATCTTCGGGATCGGCCCGGTTCGCAAGGGCAGGCTCTGGGAGACGACGGCGATCCCCGAGATCCGCGAGCAGGCGCTCGAGCTCGCCGACCTGCTCACCGCCGACCTCTCCCGGACCGCTAATCGGAGGGCTGCGCGGCCGGCTCGTGCCGGACCCGCGCCCGCGCCTCGCCGTAGCTGATCGTCTCGTAGAGGATCATCGCCCAGATCAGCGCGGTGGGTATGACCAGGGCAGCCCAGGCCGGGATTGCGGTCGCCAGCGGCAGTAGCGCGAACAGGAGGAGGGCCAACCCGAGCCTCTGCCGGTTCAGCGTGTGCACATTTCGCAGGCGGAAGGCGACGTGGGCCAGCAGGTACAGCGCCAGCCCGCCGAACAGGGCGAAGGCGGGGACCAGCTCGAGGTGATGGTCGACGTGCCCCAGGGTCTTCTTCAATCCCAGCGCGACCAGGACGATGCCGGCGACCATCGGGAAGTGCAGGAAGGAGTAGGAGTCCCGAGCCATCTCGTTCTGCACCCTCCCGGGCTCGGCTCGCTCGAGCCGGCGGGTGGCGACAATCGCGACCACGTCGAAGTAGGCCCACCACATCGCCGCCGCCAACGCGGTGCCGAGCACCGCCGCGGCGATCACCCCGGCGTCGACGCCGAACTCGGCGCCGACCCCGATCGCGACGATCGACTCGCCCAGGGCGATGATCACGATCAGGCCATGGCGCTCGGCGAAGTGCCGCGGCACCAGCGTCCAGCCCTCGGACCCGAACAGGTAGGGGCCGCCCATGTCGAGCAGGATCGCCAGCAACCAGACCGCGCCCTGCGGGATCCCGTCGAGCAGGGAGGCGATGACCAACAGGCCGACGCCGATCGCGCTGCTGATCGCCAGCCCGACAACGGACTTGCGCAGCTTGGGGTCGCCGCGGCTGGCGAGCAGGAAGAGGGCGATCTGGCTGGCCCGGACGACCCCGTAGGCGACTGCGAAGGTGAGCGCCAGGTCGTCGAAGGCCTCCGGGACGCAGAGCGAGACCACCAGCAGACCGGCGATCGCGCCGAAGATCGCAAAGCGGACGGCCCCCTCCTCCGGGTCGACGACACTGGTCACCCAGGCGTAGCCCACCCAGGCCCACCAGAGCACTCCGAGAACGAGGACCCCCTGCGCCAGACCCGACCAGGACGGATCGTGGGCCATCAGCGCCGTGCACTGGGTGATCGCGAGCACGAAGACCAGGTCGAAGAAGAGCTCCAGCGGAGTGACCTGCTCGCCCTCGCGCAAGGTGGCGCTGAGGCGATGGCCGCTATTGGCGGACGTTTCCATCGGCTCACATCCTGGCAATTTCGAATTTCGGGGTTAAAGCGACTGCCGCGACTGCCGATATCCGCACAATGATCTCCTCACGACGCACCCTGATCTCGTCCGTGCTGATCGCCGCCGCGGCCGCTGCGCTGCTCGCGGCCCCCCCGATCTCGATCGCCGCGAAGGCTCCGAAAGCGAAGACTCCGCGGCCGGGCCGGATCGTCTCCTCGAAGGCCGTTGGGCAGATCTCCGGTCCTCCCGGGACGCTCGGCACGGTCACCGCGAGGTGCCCCCGCGGAACGCAGGTGATCTCCGGCGGGGTGAAGACCTACGCCAACATCCAGCTCGAGGGCGATGCCCAAGTCGTCATCCCCTACGTCTCCCGCCGCAAGGGCGGGCGCGCCTGGACCGTCTCCGTCTACAGCGCGGCTGGGCCGATTGTCAACCCGAAGCGCTTCGCCGCGATCGCCTACTGCCGAAAGGGGAGGGGCCGTGTCGTCTCCCGGGTGAGGCGGGGATCCTTCCTGGTCGGCACCGGGGGCTCGCCCTTCCCGCTCAGGAACGTCTACGCCGACTGCCCCTACAACACATGGCCGGTAGCGGGTGGTTTCGCGCTGCAACTGAGCGCCGCGGATCTCTCCGAGCTGGCCTCGGACGGCGGCCCTCCCGGGCTCGTCTTCGGCTCGCGGATCGTCGCCGGCGGCTGGGAGATCACGGTCGGCCGCTTCTCAACCGGACGCTCGGTCGCGCGCTCCTACGCCTATTGCGCGAAGCGGCCGATCAAGGTGCGGGCCAAGTCCCGCTACCTGACCGGGCTGGGGCAGATGACTCACGTCGCGACGCCTCTGTGCCCGCGCCGCCTGAAGGCCGTCTCGGCGGGCTTCTACGCGCCGCTGATCTTCCGCGCCGAGGACAACGTCAGCGCGGTGATCCCGCTCGAGCTGCGACGCCTCAACCCGAGGCGCTGGCTGATCGGCGCGGTCCCGATCAGCCCCTCGCCAAGCCGGACCACCCTCTACTCCTACTGCGGCCCCTAGCGCCGGCTGGAATCGGCGTCCTCGATCATCTCCATCTTGCCCCCGGGCAGGGCGATCAGGGCGAAGACGAAGCAGACCGCCATCACCCCGGCCATCACGTAGAAGATCGTCTGCGAGGAGAGCGCGTAGCTGTGCTGGACGGCGTGCAGGAGCTGATCGGCCCGCTCGCCGCCGCCAGCCGCGAGATTCCCGCCGCCCGCATTGCCGAGTGAGTCGGCAATCGCGTCGGCCTTCGGCTTCGGCAACCCCAGGTTGCCGAGGGCCGATTCGAGGTTCGACTTGTTCTCGAGGATGAGGATCGTCCCCAGCACCGCGAGGCCGAGGCTGGAGCCGAAGTTACGCACCGTCTGGGTGATCCCCGTCGCCTCGCCATAGCTGCTGCGGGGAGCCCGGTTGACGGCGTCGGTGTTCGACGGTCCGAGGACGAGGCCGACCCCGACTCCGGCGACCACGATGTAAGTCCACTGATCGTCGTAGTTGAGGCCGGGGAGCTTGTGCGCCCACAGGTAGAAGCCAACCGCCGAGATCGCCGAGCCGGCGACGACCGCCGGCCGGGCGCCGCGCTCGTCGAGGATCCGCCCGCCCAGCTGGGCGGCGATCGCGAAGCCCGCGAAGAAGGTGAGCAGGTAGAGGCCCGCGTTGGAGGCGCTGTCGCCGAGCGAGACCTGTGCGTAGGTGCTGGCGAAGAAGAACAGCGGAATGAAGCAGATCATCAGCAGGAAGAGGACGATGTTCTGCATCGCGAAGCGGCGGTCAGCGAAGATCCGCATGCGCAGCAGCGGCTCGGCGATGCGCATCTCGAAGCGGACGAAGAAAGCGAGGATCGCCAGCCCCACGACCAGGCAACCGATCGTCATCGCGCTGCCCCAGCCCCACTGACTTGCCTGCTGCAGCCCGAGCACGGCGATCGCCATCCCCGCGGCGACCAGCAACGTTCCGCGGAAGTCGATCGGGGCGGGGTGCTTCTCGCTCTCGGGCTTGGAGATCGCGATCAGCACCAGGGCGATGATCGCCACCGGGATGTTGACCCAGAAGATTGCTCGCCAGGTCCACTCGGTCAGGTAACCGCCCGCGATCGGCCCGACCGAGGTGAGGCCGCCGGCGATCCCGAAGAAGATCGCCATCGCCTTGCCACGGTCCTCGAGCGGGTAGGAGGCGATCACGATCGCCAGCGCCGCCGGAAACATCAGCGCCGCTCCGGCGCCCTGGATCACTCGGAAGGTGATGATCCATGCCTCGCCGAGACCGCCGGTCGGCGTCGCTCCGCAGTGGGCCGAGGCGGTGGCGAAGACGATCACCCCGATCACCACCATCCTGCGGTGCCCGGCGATGTCCGCGAGGCGGCCGCCGAAGGCGAACAGGGCGGAGAGCGAGAGCAGGTAGCCGTTGATGATCCACTGCACGCCCGTCGGGGAGAGGGAGAGGTCGTCCTGGAGATCGGGCGCGGCGATCGCGACGATCGTCTGGTCGATGAAGGTCATCGCCACCGCGAAGATCATCGCCGCGAGGACGAGACCCTTGTTGGCAGGGGACGACACCGCGGGAGACCCTAGTGCCGGGACCGGCGTGACCCGTTGTATGTTGGATCCCTGATGGCGAAGCGGCGAAAGCCCCGCCGGGAGCGGTCCCGCTCCGCCACGGTCGACTACACCGACAGCGAGGACAACGTGCTGACCCTGCGCGAGTCCCTCAGTGTCGCGACGATCGCCAAGATCCGCGAGGCTCCCGCCAGCGCCGGCGACTCGGCCGAGGATGCCTGGCGCAGGCGCACCGAGATGATGTTCGAGCGCCTCGTGGTGCGCTGGGAGATAGCCGGGCTGCCACTCACCGACCAGGCGATGCTGCTGGGGCGCTTCCGGATGGCCGACCCCGCCACCCAGCGCTGGGTGCGCGAGACGATCGGCGCCCACCTGCAGCGCTACCTCCCGGAGCTCGCAGGCGACTGATCGGCGCCGGGGTCAGGGGGCCTCGAGCACCACCGCGAGCCCCTGGCCGACCCCGATGCAGATCGTCGCCAGGCCCCAGCCGCCGCCCCGGCGCCCCCCCCCCCCCCCCCCCCCCCCCCCCCCCCCCCCCCCCCCCCCCCCCCCCCCCCCCCCGATCGCAATCGCCCCACCGTTGGGGTTGAGCTTCTCCGGGTCGAGCTCGGGCC
>JBBRHQ010000104.1:0-9305 GCA_038222365.1 Solirubrobacterales bacterium | reverse complement strand
GGCTACATGGGCGACATTCTCGGCGGCGGGCTGATTCTCGCCCTGGCCAGCTGGGTCGTCTCGCTGGCGGCGATTGACAGCGGCAGCCCCTACGCCCAGCTCGGCTCCAGCCGCCTGCGCACCTTCGGCGCCCTCAACGAGCCGACGGTGATCTTCGTGATCTTCACGGTGGCGCTGATCACCCACACCGACCTTCCCTATGTGCTCGGCGAAACGCTGCGCTCGTCGACCATCGAGGTCCTGCGCCCCAGTCACATCCTGATCGTCATCGCCTTCTTCATGCTGGTCCTCAACGAGAGCGGGCGCATCCCCGTGCAGAGCCACGGCGGCACTCTGGAGTTCGGGATGATCGATGAGGCGCGCGTGCTGGAGCACTCCGGCCCCGGGCTCGCCTTCCTGCGCTGGGGCTCGCACGTCAAGCAGCTCGTCCTCTACGTGATCTTCGCCAACATCCTCGTCGCCCCCTGGGGCCTAGCGAGCAGCGGCAAGCTGGACGAAGTGGCGCTGGCGATCGTCACGCTGATGGCCAAAGCGGCGGTGATCGGCGCCGCGGCGGTGGTGATCGAGTCGAGTTTCGCCAAGTTGCGCCTCTACAAGATCCCTGAGTTCACCGTGGCCAGCTTCCTCTTCGCGGTGCTGGCCGTCGTGATCTTCCTCTTCCAGCCGAGCTTCGGCGATGAGACGCTGAGCGTTTTCGGCGCCGCGGCGACGATCAGCGCCGTCGCCGTCCTGCTGCTCGAGCTGGGGCTTCTCCGCTCCCAGGAGGTCTGGGAGCAGCTCCGCCTCTACTCGCTGGGCTCCTTCGTCGTTGCCGGGTTGGCGTTTGCCACCGCCGCCGACGGGCACGGCGGTAGTGACCTCTACGTGCTGGCGGCGGTGACAATCGCGCTGAAGGCGCTGATCTTCCCGCTCGGGATCGGCTACGTCCTGCGTAATCTCGAGGTCGATCCCAAGGTGCCCTCGGCGGTCGGGGTGCCGACCTCGATCCTGCTCGCGATCGTGCTCTCGGGCTTCAGCTTCATCGCCCTAGGCAACGTCGACATCGGCGGTGTGTCCGCACTGCCGCTCTCGGCGCTGCCGATCGCCGTCGCCGGCGTGCTGGTCGCTCTGCTCTTGATGGTGCTGCGCCCGCACGCGCCCTCGCAGCTGATCGGCTTCCTCGTCCTCGAGAACGCGGTCTCGGTCGGCAGCCTGGTGATCGCCCCGGGACTGCCGCTGATCCTCGCCCTGTTGCTGCTCTTCGACGTCCTCATCGGCGTTCTGGTCTTCGTCGTATTGGTCCAGTACCTGGCCGTCGCGAAGACCGCCGTGCGCACCGACATCCTCAACAGGCTTACCGGATGAGCTGGGCGCTGATCGTCATCCTCGTCGTGCCGCTCCTCGCCGCTGGCCTGTCGCTGATCGACGGCTGGCGATTCGCCCGACCCGCAACCTGCGTCGCGGGCATCGTCTGCTTCGGGACCGCGATCGCCCTGGCGATCTCGGTCGACCATGGTCGGGTGCTGCATCTGGCCGGTGGCTGGATTCGCCTCGACTCGCTCGGCGCCGTCTTCCTGGTCGCCACTGGGCTGCTCTACGCGGCGGCGGGGGTCTTCTCAATCGGCTACCTGGGCTCAGACCACCGCCAGCCCGACTTCCTCCGCTTCGCGCGGCGCTACTTCTTCCTCCTCAACCTGTTCGGCTGGAGCATGCTGGCGGTGCCGTTGGCAGCCGAATTCGGCTCGCTCTGGGCGACGATCGAGCTGACCACTGTGATCTCGGCGCTGATGGTCGCCTTGGATCGCACCGACGCCGCCTTGGAGGCCTCGTGGAAGTACGTCCTGATCGCCTCCAGCGGGCTCGGGATCGCGCTGCTGGCGATCATCCTGCTCTATGCCACCGGAACGACCGCGCTCGGCGACGCATACGTGCCCCGCTTCGCCGCCCTGCTCGGCCACGCCGGCAGCCTCTCCGACGACGCGGTGCGCCTCTCCTTCGTCCTCGCGGTCGTCGGCTTCGGTACCAAGGTCGGCTTCGTCCCCACCCACACCTGGCTGCCCGACGCCCACTCAGAGGCGCCGGCGCCGGTCTCGGCGCTGCTCTCGGGCTCACTTCTCGCCGCCGCCTTCTACGGCGTCCTGCGCTTCTTCCAAGTTGCCGTCGCCGCCGGCGATCGAGCCTTCGCCGAGCACGTGCTGATCGTCTTCGGCGCCATCTCGCTGGTGGCGGCCAGCCTCTTCGTCCTGCGCCAGAGCAACTTCAAGCGCCTACTCGCCTATTCCTCGATCGAGCATATGGGGGTGATCGCGCTCGGCATCGGCTTTGGCGCGCCGCTGGCCGTGGCGGGGGCGCTGCTGCACGTCATCACCCACGCCTCGGCGAAGGGCCTGGCCTTCTTCGGCGCCGGCTCGCTGCTGCGCCGCTACGACACCAAGGAGGTCGACGGAATCCAGGGCGCCGCGACCGGAGCGCCCTGGAGCGGGCCGATGTTCCTGGCGGCGGCGCTGGCGCTCTGCGGGCTGCCGCTGTCGGGCGTCTTTCGCAGCGAGTTCCAGATCGTCTGCGGCGGCTTCGCCCAGCCCGCCTACGTCGGCGTCGCGCTGCTGATCGTCTTCGCAAACGTCGCCTTCTTCGGCGTCCTCTGGCACGCCGGCCGCATGGTCCTGACGCCCGCCCCCGAGGGAACCGTCCCGCGCGAGGTAAGCGCCTGGATGGTCGCCGGGATGGCCGGCTGCCTGTTCGTCGTCGTCGCGCTCGGCGTCCACCTGCCCTCCGACCTCTCCGACCTGCTCGCCAACGCCGCCCAGCGGCTCTCCTCTCCGACCGCATGAGCTACCTGCCCGCCGAGGACATCCCGATCGAGCTACCCGACTGGTTGCCGGAGCACGTCGGCGGTGAGCCCGAGCCCGCTCCGCCGGGCGAGCTGCGCCTGCGGGTCGAGCCGCTCGCCTTCGCCCGCGCCGTCCAGGTGCTACGCGCCGCAGGGGGGCGTTTCGTGACCCTGTTCTCGGTTACCAGCCCGGGGCCGGCGCTGATCGCGGTGATCGCGATCCGCGGTCACCTCGTCCTCCTGCGCTGCCCGTGGGCAGCCGACGGCGCGCGTCGCTACGGGTCGCTCGGCGAGAGCTGGCCGGCGGCGCGCTGGGCTGAGCTCGAGCTGGTCGAGCGCGAGGAAATCGAGGCCGTGGGGCTCGAAGCCGACCGGCGCCTCACCGAGCCCGACGCCGACGCGCTCGAGCGCCGTGTGCTCGGTTTAGACACCTTCGCGATCCCCTACGGTCCGGTGCGCTCCGGCGTCTTTGAGTCGATCCAGTTCCTGATCGAGTCGGGTGGCGAGGACGTGTCGCGCCTGCAGACCCGGCCCTTCTTCAAGCACCGTGGCATGGAGCGGCGCTTCGAGGGGCTCGACCCGGCAAGGGGCGTCTACGTCGCTGAGCGTGTGGCCGGGATCGCCTCGGTCGCCTACGCGGTCGCCTTCTCGCAGGCGATCGAGCGGGCGCTGGGGGTGCAGGCGCCGCCCCGAGCCGAGCGCTGGCGCGCCGTCCACGCGGAGCTGGAGCGGATCGCCAACCACCTCGACGTGATCGCCAAGCAGGCCGAAACGACGGCGCTCTTCGTCGGCCAGGCCCGCTTCCAGCTACTGAGGGAGAACGTGATGCGGCTGCGCGCGGCGCTCTGCGGCAGCCGCTTCGGGCGCGGGGTGGTCGTGCCGGGCGGGGTGCGCTTCGACGGCGGCGTCGACCTCGACGCCCTATTGGAGGCGATCGACGCCTTCGAGCGCGAGCTGGCCCGCGATCGCAAGCTCTTCCTCGCCACCGCCTCGATGACCGATCGCCTGATCGGCAGCGGCCACCTGGAGCGCAGGATGATCGAAGACTTCGGCGCAGTCGGCCCCCTGGCGCGGGGCTCGGGGGTCTCCACCGACGCGCGCCACGAGTGCCCCTACGGCGACTACCGCCGGCTCGGCTTGCAGGTCGTGACCGCGCGGGCCGGTGACGCGATGGCCCGCGTCGAGGTGCGCTTCGGCGAGATCGGCGAGTCGCTGCGCATCCTGCGCCAGGCGATCGACCAGCTGCGCCGCCGCGACGGCGAGCTGCGCACAGAGCTGCCCACCAGGAGTGGCGCGGCCCTGGGCTGGGCCGAGGCGCCACAGGGGGAGCTCGTCTTCTGGATCGACGTGAAGGACGGCGTGCTCGAGCGCGTGCGGATCGCCTCACCCTCGCTGCGCAATTGGGCGCTCTTCGACCACGCCTTCCCGGCCGATGTGCTGACCGACTTCGCTTTCATCGAGCACTCCTTTGGCCTCACCCCCGCGGGAGCGGATCGCTGATGCTGGAGTGGATCCCGAGGGCGCTGCGCCGAGGCCGGGTCACGACCCGCTACCCCGCTCGTCCCGAGGTCGCGCCGACGGGCTTCCGCGGCAGGGTGGAGGTCGGCGAAGAATTCGGCGAAGCGGCGATGGCGGCGGTCTGCCCCACCGGGGCGATCAAGGTCGACGTCGACGACGCTCTGCGCCTGGACCGCGGGCGCTGCGTGGTGTGTGGGGCCTGCGTGGAAGCCTTCCCCGAGCATTTCGCCTTCGCCGCCGGGGAGGACGCCTATGAGACCGCGACTCGCAGCCGCGGCGCCCTGGTGGTGGGCGACGCGGCACCCACCGCGCCAGAGC
Source organism: Solirubrobacterales bacterium (assembly GCA_038222365.1). GTDB lineage: Bacteria > Actinomycetota > Thermoleophilia > Solirubrobacterales > 70-9 > JBBRHQ01. The sequence goes on along the minus strand of JBBRHQ010000104.1, from coordinate 4,660 downwards.
CGCTTCGCGCCGCGCTCGGGGAGCAGCTGCGGGCGTTGCGCCGCTCGATCCACATCCGGCACGTCGACGCCGGCTCCGACGGCGCCGAGGAGTGGGAGATCCAGGCGCTCACCAATCCCTACTACGACATCCAGCGCCTCGGCCTCTACTTCACCGCCTCCCCCCGCCACGCAGACGTGCTGCTGGTCACCGGCGGGGTGACCGCGCCGATGCGCGAGCCGCTGCTGCGCGCCTGGGAGGTGATGCCGGAGCCCAAGGGGCTGATAGCCGCCGGCACCGACGCTTGCTCGGGAGGGTTCTCGGAGGCGAGCGGGTTGACGATGGGAGGGGTCGACGGCCTGCTGCCGGTCGACGTCTACGTTCCCGGCTCGCCTCCAGCGCCGATCGCGCTCCTGCACGGCCTGCTGCTGGCGGTCGGCCTGATCGCCGAGGGAGGGAGCAAATGACCCTCCTCTACGCGCTGGCGATCGCGGCGCTCGTCTTGGCGCCGGTCGTGACGATCCTGCGGGCGCGCCCGGCGGCGCTGCTCAGCGCGCTCGGCTGCCTGGGCCTGGTCGCGGTCGGGGCCACGGCGGCGCTGGGCGGGCCGCGCCCGGTCCTCGACCTCGGCGGCTTCCTCGGCTTTGGCCACAGCGCGTTGCTCGCCGACGGCCTGGCGGGGATCTTCCTGGCCCTGACCGGGTTGACCGGGGCCGCCGTTTCGCTCGCCTTCGCCGAGGTGACCCCAGGCCGCTGGCTTACCGCGCTGCACGCCGTCCTGGTCGCGGCTGTCGCGGTGGCGATCGGCTCTGACAACGGCTTCCTATTCTTCTTGGCCTGGGAGATCCTCACCGTCGTTATCTATCTGCTCGCCAGCGCCGACCGCGAGCGCCCCGAGGCGCTGCTCGCCGGTTACCTGACCGGCGGGCTGACCAAGATCGGCGGGGCGGCGCTGCTGGCGGCGCTGGCGCTGCTCTATGGCAAGACCGGCAGCTTCTCGCTCGCTGTCTGGGCCCACGCCGATCTGGCGGCGGGGACCCGCGGGGTCCTCTTCGCGCTCTTCCTCGTCGCCTTCGGCACCAAGGTCGGGGTGATCCCGCTACAGGGGGCGCTGCCGGCAGGCTACGGCGCGGCCCCCCGGGCGGGCGCCGCCTCGCTCTCGGTGGCGCTCTGCGCCGGCTTCTACGGGCTCTGGCGCTTCGTCTTTCAGATCGCCGGCCCGCTGCCGGTCTGGTGCGGGGACGCGCTCCTGATCCTCGGCTCGATCAGCGCCGTGCTCGGCATCCTCTACGCGATCACCCAGGACGACATGCGCCGCTTCCTCGGCTTCTCGACCGTTGAGCACACGGGCATCGCCCTGCTCGGCTTCGGCGTAGCGGTGCTCGGCCAGTCGGCGGGCAACGAGACCCTGGCGGCGGCTGGCCTTCTCGCCGCGACCCTGCACGTCTGCGCCCACGGGGTGGCGAAGACACTCGCCCTGATCGTCGTGGACCGGATCGGCGTGGCGACGGGCGAGCCCGGCATGGACCCGCTCGGCGGGCTCGGCAGGATGCTGCCGAGAAGCGGCTTCGGCTTCGCAGTCGCCTGCCTCACCCTGGCCGCGATCCCGCCGCTCGGGGGCTTCGTCAGCGAGTGGTTCACCTTCGAGGCGCTGCTGCAGGGCTTCCGCATGCCGACCCTCCTCTCACAGCTTCTCTGCGCCCTGGCGGCGGCGGTGCTCGCCCTCACCGCCGGCCTCGGCCTGCTCGCCTTCGCCAAGCTCTTCGGCTTCACCTTCCTCGGCTGCGCCCGCTCGGCGCTCTCACGGGTCGTCGAGCCGCCTGGCCTGCCGGCGAGCGTCGCCCTGCTCGGCATCGTCGGCCTCTTCCTCGGCACCGTCGCCCCCTGGGAGATCCATCTGCTCGGCTCCGGCCTGACGGAAGTCCTCGGCTTTAACCCCGCCGGCGCGACGATCAGCCACCCGCTCGTCCTCGGGCCCGTGTTCGCCGACTTCTCGGTCCTCGCCCCGACCTGGCTCAGCATCGTGCTGCCCGCCTTCGCCCTGATCGCCGCCGCCGGGGCGCTTGCGGCGAGACGGGGCAAGGCACGCCGGGCGCCGGTCTGGGTGACCGGAAGCGGCGCCGAGCTGTCCGCCGTGCAGTACCGGCCCTCGGCCTACTCCAACCCGATCCGCGTCGTCCTGCGCGGCCCGCTCGGTTATCGCTCGGTGCTCACCGCCGAGGAATCCGGCACCCCCGGCGGCCCGACCTTTCAACTGCAGACGCGCGTCGTCCTCGCCGTCGATCGCTTCCTCTACCGCCCGGCCGCGACGCTGGCCCTGGGCCTCGCCGCCGAGGTCCGGCGCTTCCAATCCGGGCGCCTGTCCGCGTACATCCTCTACATGCTGGTGGTGCTGATAGTGATCCTTGCCCTGATTCCGGTGCTGCGCTGATGTTTCAACGAATCCTGCTCGCCTGGGACGGCTCTGAGGTCGCCTTGCGCGCCTACGACGTGGCGATCGACCTCACCCGGCGCTTCGAGGGCGAACTGCTCGCCGTCTCGATCGCGCACTCCCCGGCCCATGCGGAGACCGAGGCCGACCGCGAGGAGTCAAGCGACGCCGCCCGGCGCTACCTCGAGCAGACCTTCGCCGAAGTCGCCGACCGCGCCGAGCGCGCCGGCGTCGAGGTCGAGCACGAGATCCTCGCCGGCTCAGACGCCGGCAAGGCGCTTCTCGACTACGCCCACGAGCACGGCTTCGACCTGCTCGTCTGCGGCCACCATCACTCTCGGCGCGCCGGCCGTCTGCTCCTGCGCGGTGTGGCCGAGGGCCTCGTCGCCAAGGCAGGCGTGCCAGTGCTGGTCGTGGGGGACCCGGATTGACCTCGATGAAAACCCGACCACTGCAAAGCCGGCGCTCGCTTCGTGCATGGGACGCGGGCCGTGGACGTGAATAGGAGAGCCGATGCCAGGGCGGGACCGGCAAGAGCTATTGGCGATCGCGCTTGGAGGCGCGTTGGGTGCGCTGCTGCGAGCCGCGCTGGGGGAGACCTTCGAGGGCGGCGGGCCGAACTGGCCCTGGGTCACCTTCTCGGTCAACATCGCCGGTGCCTTCGCCCTCGGCTACCTCGTCACCAGGCTGCAAGAGCGCCTGCCGCTCTCCACCTACCGCCGGCCGATGCTCGGCACAGGCCTCTGCGGCGGTCTGACCACCTTCTCGACGATGCAGGTCGAGCTGCTGAAGATGCTCGACGCCCACAGCTATGGCCTCGCCGGCAGCTACTTCTTGGCGAGCGTGACCGGCGGCTTCGCGGCGATCTACCTCGCCACCGGGATCGTGCGGCGTCGGCGCTCGAGGATGCGGGCATGAGCGCCGTCTTACTGTGGTGTGGAGTCGCGGCCCTCGGCGCGCTCGGGGCGCTGGCGCGCTTCCTGATCGACTCGGCGGTGGCCTCACGGGCAGGAAGCGATTTCCCGGTCGGCACCCTTGCCGTCAACGGCAGTGGCGCTTTCGTCCTCGGCCTGCTGGTAGGAATCGCCCTCGAAGGCGACGCCTACCTGCTCGCCGGAACCGCGACGGTTGGCGCCTACTCGACCTTCTCGACCTGGATGCTGGAGACGCATCGCCTCGGCGAGGAGGGTGAGCCCGCTCTGCTCTTCGCCAACATCCTGATTAGCACCACGGTGGGCCTCGCCGCCGCGGCGCTGGGCCGCGCGATCGGAGGGGCGCTGTGAACGGAGACTGTCTCAAGCTCACCACCTACTTCAGCGAGCGCGACCGCGCGGAGGGCCAGCTCCTTGCCGATGCGCTGCTCGATGTCTACGGGCGGGCCGGGATCGAGACCAGCATCCTGCTGCGCGGCGTCGAAGGCTTCGGCCGCAAACACGGCCTCAGCACAGACCGCCTGCTGAGCCTCTCCGAAGACCTACCGGCTGTCTCGGTCGCGGTCGACACCCGCGAGCGAATCGAGGTCGCCCTGAAGGAGGTGACCGCCATCAAGCGGCGTGGACTGCTCACCCTGGAGCGCGCTCGTCTGCTGAGCGGGGACATCGTCGAGGCCTGCCTTCCCGAGGAGCTGCACGAGGCGACGAAGTTGACCGTGTACGTCGGGCGCCAGGAGCGGGTCTACGGAGAGCCGGCATTCATGGCGATCTGCGACCTGCTGCACCGCCGCGGGATCGCGGGCGCCACCGCGCTGCTCGGCGTCGACGGCACCGCTCGCGGCGAGCGCGAGCGCGGGCATTTTTTCTCGCGCAACGCCGAGGTGCCGATGATGGTGATCGCGATCGGCTCGGGCGCTCAGATCGGTCGCGTCCTGCCCGAACTCGGCGGCCTTCTTCGCCGACCGCTACTGACCCTGGAGCGGGTGCGGGTCTGCAAGCGCGACGGCGAGCTGCTGGAGCGCCCCCACGCCTTGCCGGGAACCGATGAGCACGGGATGGCGATGTGGCAGAAGCTGATGATCTATACCTCTGGAGCCGCCAAGCACGGCAGACACCAGATCCAGTTCGAGTTGATTCGGCGTCTACGGCGAACTGGTGCCAGCGGAGCGACCTCGGTGCGCGGGGTTTGGGGGTTTCACGGCGACCACGCGCCTCATGGTGATCGCCTTATGACGTTGGCACGCCACGTGCCGATGGTCTCGATTGTCATTGACACCCCGGAGCGGATCGCGGAGAGCTTTGAGATCGTCGATGAGCT
>JBBRHQ010000103.1:0-9411 GCA_038222365.1 Solirubrobacterales bacterium | reverse complement strand
CAAGGAGTACCTCTCGAGAGGTACCTACGCCTTCCCCCCCGAGCCTTCGATGCGCCTGATCGCCGACACCGTCGCGTTCACCGTCAACGAGGTCCCGAGCTGGAACCCGACAAACATCTGCAGCTACCACCTCCAGGAGGCGGGGGCGACCCCGGTCCAGGAGATCTCCTACGCGCTCTCGACCGGGATCGCCGTCCTCGACGAGGTCAGGGCCCGTGGCCAAGTCGCCGAGGAGAACGGAGTCGAACGCTCCCAGCTGAAGTGGACGACCCAGAACGACATCATCAAGGAGTACCTCTCCCGCGGCACCTATGCATTCCCCCCGGGGCCCTCGATGAGGCTGATCGCCGACACGGTCGCCTTCACGGTCAACGAGGTGCCGAGCTGGAATCCGACCAACATCTGCAGCTACCACCTGCAGGAGGCCGGCGCGACGCCGGTGCAGGAGATCGCCTACGCCCTATCCACCGGGATCGCGGTGCTCGAGGAGGTCCGAGGCAGGAGCCAGGTCTCCGAGCAGGACTTCCCAAAGGTGTTCGGTCGCATCTCCTTTTTCGTCAACGCCGGGATCCGACTGATCGAGGAGATCGCCAAGCTGCGGGCGATGGGCCGGCTCTGGAGCGAGATCGGCCGCGAGCGCTTCGGGGTCACCGACCCGAAGATGCTGCGCTTTCGCTACGGGGTCCAGGTCAACTCGCTTGGCCTCACCGAGTCCCAGCCCGAGAACAACGTCCAGCGGATCGTGCTCGAGGCGCTGGCGGTGACCCTCAGCCGCGACGCCAGAGCGCGTGCCCTCCAGCTGCCCGCCTGGAACGAGGCAATGGGCCTACCCCGTCCCTGGGATCAGCAGTGGAGCCTGCGAATCCAGCAGGTGCTCGCGAACGAAACCGACTTGCTCGAGTACCCCGACATCTTCGAGGGCTCGAAGGTGATGGACGGGCTGGTCGAGGAGCTCTGCGAGGCGGCGCGAGCCGAGATGGCCGTGGTCACCGAGCATGGCGGGGCGGTCGAGGCTGTCCCCTACATGAAGGCTCGACTGGTCGAGTCCCAGCGAGACCGGGTGGCCCGGATCGAGCGCGGCGAGCTGAAAGTCGTCGGCCAGAACAGCTTCACCGAGAGCGAGGACTCACCGCTGACCGCCGGTGCCGACGCCGGCATCCTCGAGCCCGACCCCGAGGTCGAGCGCGAGTGCATCGAGGCGCTTGAGCACTTCCGCGCCGAGCGAGACGGCGAGGCGGTGTCATCGGCGCTCGAGGAGCTCGAGCGAGTCGCCGCGACCGAGGACGAGAACATCATGCCGGCGACGATCGCCGCCGCCAAGGCCGGCGTCACCACCGGCGAGTGGTCGGAGGTGCTGCGCCGCGCTTTCGGCGCCTACCGCGCCCCGACTGGGGTCGACGGGGCCGCACCCCCCGGCGATCCCGCTCAGCTGGCCGAGCTGCGCGGTCGGGTCGAGGAGGTCTCCTCGGCGATCGGCCACCGGATCAAGCTCCTGGTCGGCAAGCCCGGCCTCGACGGGCACTCGAACGGCTCCGAGCAGGTCGCGCTCCGCGCCCGCGACGTCGGCATGGAGGTCGTCTACCAGGGGATCCGCCTGACCCCGGCGGAAATCGCCGAGTCGGCGATCGAGGAGGACGTCGACATCGTCGGCCTCTCGATCCTCTCCGGTTCCCATCTGGAGCTGGTTCCCGAGGTGGTGCGTCTGCTGCGGGAGCAGGGAGTAGAGGTACCTGTGGTGGTCGGGGGCATCATCCCGGCCGCCGACGCCGAGCGGTTGCGCGATGCGGGAGTCGCCGGCGTCTACACGCCTCGGGATTTCGAGATCACCCGGATCATCGGCGAGATCGTGGAGCTGGTCGCCCAGCGCCACGGCTCTCCGGAGCCCGCCACTGCCTGAGGAGCTCGCCTTTCCCCCCGAGGGCCTCGACGGCGGGATCCTCCGCGTCAGGCTCAAGCGCGAAGCGGACATCGGCGCGCTGGTGACCGCGTGCCAGGACCCGGAGATACCGCTCCACACGAACGTCCCCTCACCCTACGGAGAAGAGGAGGCCCGCCGCTGGATCGAGATCAGCGAGACGCGGCGCCGTGCCGGAACGGACGTCTCGCTGCTCGTCGTCGACCCTGAGGACCGCCTCCTCGGCTCGGTCGGCCTGCACGACATCAGCGAAATGAGCCGGCGGGCGGAGATCGGCTACTGGACTGCTGCCGAGGCGCGCGGCCGCGGGGTTGCGACCCGAGCGGTCCGCCGCTTGAGCCGCCACGCCTTCGAGTCGCTGCCACTAGAGCGGATCGACATAGCGGTCGAGCCCGAGAACCGCGCTTCGCACCGGGTTGCCGAGCGAGCCGGCTTCCGGCGCGACGGATTGCTGAGAGCCTGGACGGAGCTCAAGGGCCGCCAGATCGACGTGGTCATGTACTCGCTGCTTCGCGAGGAGGCCTCCCTCCACGGCGAACCCCCTCCCTAGAATCGCCCCATGGCCACCGAGCGGACCATCCGGCGCTTCTCGGGAGCCCTCGCAGTGGCCGGGATCGGCGTCGCCGCCTACATCGCGATCGCCGAATCGGGCGGCGGCGCCCCGGCCTGCCTCGCCGGCGGGGGTGGGTGCGAGACTGTGGCACAGAGCGTCTATTCAGACCTTGGCGGGATCAACGTCGCGCTGATCGGGATCGCCGGCTACGTGGCCCTGCTGGGAGCCGCAATAGTCCGGGGCGACGCCGCCCGCTTCGGCGGCCTGATGCTGGCGCTCGTCGGCGTCGGCTTCAGCGCCTACCTCACCTTCCTGGAGCTATTCGTGATCGATGCGATCTGCCAGTGGTGCGTGGCCAGCGCGGTTCTGATGACCGCCCTGTTCGCGCTCAACGCGATCCGCGCCTTCCGCTTCGCCGGCGAGGAGCTCCGCAGCGAGGACGACGGCGGGGTCGAGCCCGCGCTCATCGATCCCGCCTAGGATTGCGGCGATGGCGGAGGGGCAGCGCGAGGAGCGCAAGGCGAAGCTGCGAGAGTCCCGCCAACGGGAGGAGGCCGCGGCGCGAGCGAGCGAGCGGCGCCAGCGCATGCTGAAGCTCGGCGCCGCCGCCGTCTTCGGGGCGATCGTGGTCGTTGCCGCCTTCATCCTGATCAGCCAGTCGGGCTCTGACTCGGGCGGCGGCAACGCCTCCGACATCCGCGACGCCGGCCTTGTCAACGGTCAGCTGAACGGCATCTCCCAGGACGGGTTGACCCTGGGCGACCCGGAGGCCAAGACCACGGTGATCGAGTTCGGCGATCTCCAGTGCCCGATCTGTAAGGAGTACTCGGAGGCGGTGATCCCGAAGCTGATCTCCGGGCCGGTGCGCCAGGGCAAGGCGCGGCTTGAATTCCGCAACTACCTGATTATCGGCCCGCAGTCGGTGGACGCAGGGGCGGCTGCGATCGCCGCCGGCGAGCAGGGTCGCGGCTGGAACTTCATCGAGCTCTTCTACCGAAACCAGGGGGTCGAGAACTCCGGCTACGCGGACGACGCCTTCCTGGAGTCGGTTGCCGGCGCCGCCGGAGTCCGAGACATCGCGGAGTGGAACAGCGCTCGCAGGAGCCCGGCCGTCCGGCGGGAGATGAAGAGAACCAGCAGCCAGGCGGTCGGCTTCGGCTTCGACGGCACGCCGTCCTTCCTCGTCAGGGGGCCGCACGGGACCAGGAAGCTGGGCACGCCGGGCCTCTCGGTGGCCCCCTTCGAGGCCGCGATTTCCCAGGTCGGTTGAGTCCAGACTCTTGCGGCGGCTACGCCGCCTGACATGCCTCTGCCGGCGCTAACACCGCGCCGGCTTGCGGAAGAACCTCCTGCGGCGCCTTCGTCCGCTTTACATGCCTGTGCCGCCGCTGACACGGCGCCGGCAAACGGAAATCGGCAGCGCTTCCGCCACAATGGGTGCATGAGCGAGCTGGACGGAGACCGCTCGGCGTGGCTTCGCTGCTACCGCTGCTGGTCGCAGAACCTCGAGATCCAGATCCACTACGACGCGATCCGCCGGATCGACCCCGGGAGCGGCGTTCCAACCGAGGGGATCGACGAGGTCCAGGAGTCGGTGGTCCAGTGCCTTGACTGCATGCACGACCAGCCCCACCTGGCGCTGCAGGGGGATCGCGTGGTCGGCGTCGACGACCGCTGGGAGCGGATGGTCGCGGGTACCCCGTGGGTCGCCTCATGCACGGTCACCGTCGATCACGACCAGGTCGAGACCTGCTCGGGCCCCGAGGCCGCCGAATCGCTGACCTTCGGCGCCTTCGGCGACGCCGGCACCCGCGAGTTCTTCACCCATGTGCGCTTCCACAAGCACGACGAGGAGGAGATCGTCGTTCACCTGCTGGTCGAGCTCTACGCGCGCTCCGCCGAGGAGGCGACCGACGTCCTGCAGGACGCGGCGCGGGGGCAGCTCGAGATCACCTCACTTGCCGAGGAGTCACGCCCCCCGGCGCACGCTTCAGACGAAGCGCATTGAGGGTGAGTCACTCGTCGCTGGTCGCTAGTCGTTAGATCTGGAATCTGGTGGGGGGTGGTGCTGGCCGCGGGGGGGCTTGCGCTCCGCGTCTGGGCCCGGGGCACCAGGATCCTTGACCGCGTCGGCTGCTGCCTTGGCCTTGTCCGTGAGGCTGCCCTTGCCCTTGGCGACTCCGCGCAGCTCCTCGGCATCCTCCTTCAGCGAGTCCACCCCGCCCCGCTTATCGACCACGTCCTTGGCCCTCTCGGTGAGCTTCTTGAAGTTGACCACGCCGTCCTCCTATCGCCGCTGGGGATCAGATCTTGAACCGATTGCGGCGGCTTCGCCGCCTGACATGCCTCTGCCGGCTCTAACACCGCGCCGGCAACTAAATCTTGCGAGGAACGAGCACGGCGCGCTTGAACTCGGCCACCAGGGTTCCATCCTGGTTGTAGGCACGGGTGTGGACGCGTACCACTCCGCGATCGGGCTTCGACTCCGAGGGCCGCACCTCGAGCACCTCGGACTCGACGAACAGGGTGTCGCCGTGGAAGACCGGCGAGGGGTGGCTGAGCTCGTCCGTGGCCAGGTTCGCGATCGCCTTGCCGGAGACGTCGGGCACGGTCATCCCGAAGACCAGCGAATAGACGTATGGGCCGGCGACCACGTTGCGCCCCTGCTGCGACTGCGCCGCGTAGACGTCGTTGACGTGCAGCGGGTGGTGGTTCATCGTCAGCAGGCAGAAAAGGTGGTCCTCGGACTCGGTGATCGTCTTCGCGGGCCAGTGCTTGTAGGTGGCGCCGACCTCGAACTCCTCCAGGTAGCGCCCGTACTCGTGCGCCCCGGAGGCCTCGCGGCCGGCCTGGTCGGTGATCAGCTCGTGCTTTTCGTTCATAGGCCGCGTGATGCTATCCGTCGACGAGCCTCACCGGAGACCCCTCGAAGCGCTCGATGTCGGCCACTTCGGCGTCGATTGCCTTGCGATCGGCGGCGCTCAGCTTGTCCGGATCCCTCACCTCCACCTCGACCCGCCCCCCCTTTCGCCGGTAGCTCCAGCCGCCGATCACGACTCCATCGCGGACGATCACCGGGCGCAGCCAGCCGCCGCCGCCCGCCTTCAGGTGGGCGCGGTGCTCGGACGGCAGGGCGAAGTCCCGATCCGCATAACCGAGCATGTAGGTGTCGAAGGCGCCGAGCATGCGAACCTGACCCGCCCTTGGCAGCCGCGGGCGCCGGTCGCGCAGTGAGAGCAGCGTCAAGTCGCCGAGCTTCGACTCCTCGAGCTGACTCGCGATCGAGCCCAATCCCTCGCGCACCCGTCCCAGCGGGAGCCCCGACCAGTAGGCGAAATCCCTGTCGGTTGCCGGCCCGAAGGCGCCCAGATAGCGGCGCGCCAGCTCGGCCAGCGCGGCGTCAGGGTCGAATCGCGGCATCTTGCCGAGCCATTCTTCGCGCAGCACCAGGCAGGTGGTTCGCCCGCGATCGGGGCCGAGGCAGGCTAGGCCGCTGGTGACCGCCAGACGGATCAAGTGCAACCCGGTTTGCTGGTCCAGCGTGACTCCGGCGGCGGCGATTCGCGCCCTCAACTGCGGGGGCGTGACCGCTCCCTCCCGCTCGATCGTCCGCCGCGCCACCCTGAGCGCTTTCTCGACCTCCTTGGCGGGCATGCCGAGTTGTTCCAGCCGTCTTCGCGACCACCTTTCGATTCCCGGCTCGAAGAGCGGCAGCATCCAGCCCGCGTCGTCGGTCGGAATCAGGTGGATCGTCATCCGCATCACCCAGGTGCGGAGCAGCGAGCGCTCTTCGGTGCGGGCGCGATCGATGTCGGCGGCCGTGAGGCGACGGCTGCGGGAACGGAAGGTGAGCGGACCGGCATTGACGTCCTGGGCTTGGACGCCCGCGATCGTCCTCGCCACCTCGACCGGGTCGCGGATCGCGGCGGGGCGATGAAGGAGCTGGGCGGCGGCGCGCAGGCGCGGCAGGCGCTCGAGCCGCAGCGGCGCCACCGGGGCTAGATGATCGATTCCTCATTGCCGCACCCACGGCTGACAGCGCAGACCGGCGCCCGATCACCACCCATGGCCTTGCAGGTAGCGCTGCTACCTGCTTCGACCACGTGCGGCGCCCAGCTTGGTCTGCGCTGCCCCCGCGGGCACGTCAATTCGGAATCAACCATCTAGTGCGCCTTCTTGGTCCGGGCCCGCTGCTCCTGTCGCTCGACCACCTGAGCGATCAGCTTCAGCACGTTGGAGTCTCCCTCGACCTTGACGTGGCCGGTCTCATAGGCCTTGCGATAGCTCTTCACCGTGCCCCGTTCGGCCAGCTCGTTGAAGGTGGCGCGGTCGATCTCGATCAGGACCCGCTCGTCGCGGGCGAGGTCTTTGCTCACCTTCAGCCCGGGAACCTCGACCCGGTAGAGCTGAATGTCGCGCCGCCCGCGCAGCTCGAGGCCGAAGACGAGCTTCAGCTGCTGCAGCGCCGGCACCTGCTCCTGAAGGCGGGTGACGGCGGCGCTGATCAGCTCGGGCGTGGAGGCCATCGCGGGATTCCTACCAGGGAATCGCTTCGCGGTCGCGGAAGAAGCCGCCGGTCGGGCCGTCGTCGGGAAGAGTCGCCAGCCAGACCGCGGTGTCGGCGCCCTCCTCGACCGAGCGCGTGGCGCTCTCGCCGCCCATCCGAGTCCTCACCCAGCCGGGGCAGAGCGAGTTGATGAGCATCTCCGACTCGTCGGTGGCGAGCACCCGGGTAAGGGCGTTCAGCCCCGTTTTCGAGATCCGGTAAGCCGCCCGCCCCCCTTCCATCTCGGCGAGCTGGCCGGCGCCGCTCGACACGTTGACGATCCGCGCGCGCGGACTGGAGCGCAGCAGCGGCAGCACGGCCTGGGTCAGCCGCCAGGCGCCGAACAGGTTGGTCTCGAGCACATCGTGGGCCTCTCCCAGGTCGGTGTCGCAGGCACCCGCCGGAGAGCCAAAGTAGCCCGCGTTGTTGACGAGCACGTCGAGGCGGCCCGGATCCCTGCCGATCTCGGCCGCGAGGCGATCGACGCTTTCGGGGCTCGCCACGTCGAGCTCGACCGGGGCGGCGCTGCCGCCCTCATCCTCGATCCTGCGGGCCTCCCGCTCACCGGCCCCCGCGTCGCGGGACCCGACCAGCACCCGGTGTCCCAGGGAGGCGAGCTGGCGGGCGATCTCCAGCCCGATCCCGCGGTTGGCGCCGGAGACCAGAGCTATGGGCGGTCCGCTCAAACCTTGTGACGCTGCAGGAGCTTCTTTCCGATCACCATCCGCTGGATCTCGGAAGTGCCCTCGCCGATCAGCAGCAGCGGCGCATCGCGGTAAAGGCGCTCGATTTCATACTCCTTCGAGTAGCCGTAGCCGCCGTGGATGCGGAAGCACTCCTCGACAACCTCCTTGCCGGTCTCCGAAGCGAGCAGCTTCGCCATCCCGGCCTCCAGGTCCGAGCGCTCGCCGGCGTCCTTCATCCGGGCCGCCTTCAGGGTGAGAAGGCGAGCCGCCTCGATCTTGGTCGCCATGTCGGCGAGCTTGAACTGGATCGCCTGGTGCTGCGCGATCGGCTTGCCGAAGGTCTTGCGCTCCTGGCTGTAGCGAAGCGCCAGCTCCAGCGCCCGCTGGGCGATCCCGACCCCGCGGGCGGCGACGTTGACGCGTCCCACCTCGAGCGCGTCCATCATCTGCACGAAGCCCTCGCCGAGACCTTCCTCTCCGCCGAGGATTCGCTCCGGGGGGCACCGATAACCGTCGTAGACCAGCTCGGTGGACTCGACCCCCTTGTAGCCCATCTTCTTGATCTTCGGAGGAACGATCAACCCGGCGTGCTCGCCGCTGTTCTCCTCAGCCCAGGGCTCCTTCTCGGTGATGAAGCAGGTCATCCCCCGGTAGGGGGGGTCGGCCTTGCTGTCAGTCTTCATCAGGACGAAGACGACGCCGGAGCCGAGCCCGTTGGTGACCCACATCTTCTGGCCGTTCAGCTCCCAGCTGCCGTCGTCGCCGAGCCTCGCGGTCGACTTGATCCCCTGCACGTCCGAGCCGACCTCGGGCTCTGAAAGGGAGAAGGCGGCGCGGATCTCGCCGGTCGCCATCTTCGGCAGGAAGTGGTCCTTCTGCTCCTCGGTGCCGAACTTGATCAGCAGGTAGGAGCCGATGAAGTGAGTGTTGACGACGCCCGAGATCGAGATCCAGCCGCGCGAGAGCTCCTCGACGATCATCGCGTAGGTCGTCAGGTCGAGGCCCATCCCCCCGTACTCCTCGGGGATCGTCACCCCGAAGAGGCCGAGCTCCTTCATCTGCTCGACGATTTCCTCGGGGAACTCGTCGGCGTGGTCGAAGTGCTCGGCGTTGGGGATGATCTGCTCGTCGGCGAACTGGCGCACCATCTCGGTGATGTCGCGCTGGATCTCGGTCTTCTCGCTGTAGGCGTCGCTGGCTACTGCCATTTCTCCTATCCGTGAGGTCGTTTGGGCGCGCTCCGGGCTCCGGGTAGAGGAGGCGCGCGAGCAAGTGAAGGATACCTGCGGCGCTAGGCGGAGATGGCGCTCAGCGCGAGCGCGCCGGAGCGAGCGAGGCGGTGCGCAGGATCGCCGGCGCCTGCTCGAGTTGCCGCAGCCTGCGGACGATCCGATCTGCCCGCCGGCCGAAGCTGCGCAGGGTTTCCTCCTCGCGCTCGGCCTCGAAGGCGCGCCGCCGGGTGGCCCGCTCCCGGGCCTCGATCTGCGCCAGCGCCAGCTCGATTCGCTCGGTCAGCTCGCCCAGCCGCGACTCGGCCTCGATCCCGGCCCTGCTGGCCCGCAGCTCGGCCTCGACCGCGACCTCGGCCGAGGCGCGGGCCACGTAGAGGATCTGCTGCATCCGGCAAATGATTCTGCCCTGAGGGGGTTTGCCGTTGGACGCACCGGCCGCGACTTTCTGCAACCCCTCGGGCGGACTGGGTAAACCGGAT
>JBBRHQ010000102.1:0-9422 GCA_038222365.1 Solirubrobacterales bacterium | reverse complement strand
CAGCCCCGAGAGCACCCAGCCCGTCTGCACGAGGACGAAGCCGCCGAGGAAGCCGTAGGCGAAGCCCGCGGCGGCGTCGATCAGCTCGGCCGGATAGAAGGCCACCGCGTGGATCATCTGCAGGGCGAGGATGATCAGCGGGCCGCCGAAGCCCAGGTCGGAGACCTGGTTGCGCACCTCGGCCGCGTCGCCGGAGATAGCCGCGGAGACCGCCCGGTTCAGCGGCCCGATCGTCAGCACGATCGCCGCGGCGGTGACCAGCCCGGCGAGGGTCAGTAGAGCTCCCGCCAGCGGCGGCCCGGGGCTGGCGTCCTCCTCCACGACCCAAGTATCCCGCCGTCCGGGGCGTGTCGTTAGATCCCGCGCCGTGGAGCTCTGGGTGATCGCGCTGATCGTTCTCGCCGCCGATCTGTCCGCCGTCGGCGCGTTGGCCCTGATCCGCAGCCGCGCCCCGGTAGGCGGCTTCTTCCATGACTCCCAGGTCGCCGCCGGCGCCTTCACGGTGACCGGGACGATCTTCGCGGTGATGGTCGGCTTCGTCTTCCTGATCGCCTTCCAGAGCTATGCCTCGGCCCGCTCCAGCGCCAGCTCTGAGGCCGGGGCCACCGCCGCCCTCTTCCACGCCACCGATGCCTTCCCCGGCCCCGCCCGACGGGCGCTACAGGGTGAGCTGATCTGTTACTCCCGCGCCGTCGTCAATGATGAGTGGGAGACGATGGCCGAGGACCGGGCCAGCGGTCTGGTCAGCCGCTGGGAAACGCGGCTCGAGACGACCTTCGAGGCGGTGCGCCCGGTTGGGGTCACCGGGAGCAACGCCCAGCAGAACTGGTTCGAGGAAACAGACGCCCGCCGCGCCGCTCGCCAGGCCCGGCTCGCCGAGGCCGACCCCTTCGTCCCAACCTCGATCTGGTTCCTGCTGATCATTGCCGGGCTGGCGGTGGTCGCCTACGCGCTGTTCTTCGCCGACCGCCGCGAGCGAGGTGACTCGCAGGGGATGCTGATCGTCGCCGTGACCACCGTGGTCAGCGCCAGCCTGCTGACCATCGCCTTCCTCGACAGCGCCTACGGCGATCACTCCGGAGCGATTACCCCGAAGGCGATGCGGAGCACCCAGGCTGCGCTGGAGCGCGAGCAGGCCGCACGCTATCCCCCGGTCCGGGTTCCCTGCGACGCCCGCGGCGCGCCCCGGGGGTCTTCGCTCTGACCTGAGTCCTCGCCCGCAAAGCGAGTAGGTCAGAATGACCCGATGCCCGACACGGCTTCCAGCAGCGATGGCACACCCGGCGCCGAGGATCGGCCGGCGGACGTCGGGATCGTCGTCGCCACCGACCTGTGCCGCCGCTTCGGCGAGGGCGAGGCCGCGGTGGACGCCCTCACTGGGGTCTCGGTCAGCTTCGATCGCGGCCGTTTCAGCTCGATCATGGGCCCGTCCGGCTCGGGCAAGTCGACCTTGATGCACATCCTGGCCGGGCTCGACCGGCCGACCTCCGGCTCGGTCGAGATCGACGGCGTCGAGATCACCGGCCTCGACGACCGCGAGCTCACCAGCCTGCGTCGTGAGCGGCTCGGCTTCATCTTCCAGTTCTTCAACCTGCTGCCGGTGCTGAGCGCGGAGGAGAACATCGTCCTGCCGCTCTCGATCGCCGGGGAGCAGCCCGACCGCGACTGGCTCGAGCGGCTGATCGACACGGTCGGGCTCTCGGATCGACGCAGCCACCGGCCCTCGGAGCTCTCCGGCGGCCAGCAGCAGCGGGTCGCCGTCGCCCGCGCCCTGGTCTCCAAGCCGGCCGTGGTCTTCGCCGACGAGCCCACTGGGAACCTCGACTCGAAGGCCTCGAATGATGTTCTGGCGCTCCTGCGGGGCGCCGTCGACGAGTTCGGCCAGACGGTGATCATGGTCACCCACGACCCCGAGGCGGCGGCCCACGCCGACAGGATGCTCGCTCTGCGCGACGGCTCGATCGTCCACGACGCCGCCCCCGGGTCTGCCGAGCAGGTCATCGAGCACATGAAGCAGCTTGCCTAGGCTGGCCGCGAAGAACCTCTGGGCGCGCAAGGGGCGGGCGCTGACCACGACGCTGGCCGTGTTCATCGGCGTCGCACTGGTCGCCGGCACCTATGTCCTCACCGACACGATCAACGCCGCCTTCGACGAGATCTTCAGCGAGTCGCTGAAGGGGACCGACGTGGTGATCACGGCCCGCGAGCCGGTCAAGCAGGACAGCGGCGTCCCCCAGACCTTCTCCGCTGAGCTGCTGCCGAAGGTGAGCAAGGTCCGCGGCGTCTCACTCGCCGCCGGTGCGATCTTCACCCCCGGCGGGTTCTTCAAGCAAAACGGCGACCGGATCGGCTCCCAGTTCTCTCCGAAGTTCATCGCCTCGACCCTGCCGCCGCGCCTCGAGTCGCTGACCGTCACCGAGGGCCACGAACCGCGGAACCCGCGCCAGGCCACCCTCGATCAGGCCGGCGCCGACTCGGCCGGCCTGGAGATCGGCGATCCGGTCCGGATCGCCGGCGAGCGCCGGGCCCGCACATACAGGCTGGTCGGCCTGACCGAGCTCGGCAACGCCTCCTTCGGCGGCGCCAGCATCGCCCAGCTGACCCTGCCGGAGTCCCAACGGGTCACCGACAACCAGGGCCGCTTCGATCAGATCTCGGTGGCGGCGGCGAAGGGGGCGCAGGCGGCGCCGCTGGCGAAGCGGATCGCCGCGATCGCGCCGAGCGACGTGCGGGTCGAGACCGGCCAGCAGAACGCCGACCGTCAATCGAGCGAGATCCGCGACAACCTCAAGTTCCTGCAGATCGCCCTGCTCGTCTTCGCCGGGGTGGCGCTGTTCGTCGGTGCCTTCTTGATCTTCAACACCTTTTCGATAACGGTCGCCCAGCGGGTCCGCGAGTTCGCCATGCTGCGTACCCTCGGCGCTTCCCGCGGCCAGATCCTCGGCTCGGTGATCGCCGAGGCGGCGCTGATCGGCCTGGTCGGCTCGCTCCTCGGGCTGCTGGGCGGAATCGCCTTCGCGAAGGGGATCCAGGCCCTGTTCAAGGCGATCGGCATCGACCTTCCAAGCACCTCGCCGGTGATCGAGACCCGCACAGTGATCGTCTCCCTGGCGATCGGGCTGATCGTCACGCTGGTCTCTTCGCTGGCCCCCGCCTGGCGCTCGACCAGGGTGCCGCCGCTGGCGGCGCTGCGCGAGGGGGAGCTGGCCGAGGCGCGTCGCCACGGGCTGCTCTTCGCACTGGGGGCGGTGGCGGTCTCGCTGATCGGCCTGGGCGCCCTGCTGGCGGGCCTCTTCGCCAACATCGACGATTCAGGCCAGGCCGCCGGGCTGATGGGCCTCGGCGCCGTGCTGATCCTGCTCGGCGTCTCCCTGTTCAGCCCCCGCCTGGTGCGACCGCTCGCTTCGGTCACAGGGATCCCGCTGGAGAAGCTGCGCGGGCTGACCGGCCGCCTCGCCCGGGAGAACTCCCAGCGGCGCCCCGGCCGCACCGCGGCGACCGCGGCGGCGCTGATGATCGGGCTGGCCCTGGTCACCTTCGTGACGATCTTCGCCGCCGGGTTGAAGGGGTCGATCGCCTCCGCGGTCGATCGCAACTTTCAGGGCGAGCTGGTGATCCAGAACACCGACGGCTTCTCGCCGATCCCCTCGGCGGCGGCGACCGCGGCACGAATGGTCCGTGGGGTCGGCACCGTCTCCACCCTGCGCTCGACCCAGGCGGTGATCGAGGGAATCGGGAAGAACAAGGTTTCGGGGCTCGAACCGGCCACCGCGAACCGCGTGCTGACCCTCGACTGGAAGCAGGGATTACCGGCAACCCTCCGCGACCTCACCGACGGCGAGGCGATCCTCGACGACGCCTTCGCCTCCGACCACGGGCTGGAGGTCGGCGACCGGGTGCGGATGGGGACCAACACCGGCGATCAACCCTCCTTCCGGGTGGCGGGGACGGTAGGCGACGACGCCGACCTCTTCGGCAGCGTGATCGTCACCCAGGCCTCGATGAAGCGCGACTTCGGGATCACCCAGGACCAGGCTGACCTGATCAAGCTGGCGCCCGACGCCGCAGCCGATGCGGTCCAGTCGCGGCTGAAGGCTGCCCTCCGCAACGCCTTTCCGACCGCCGACGTGCTGAACCAGGCGGAGCTGAAGTCCAATCAGGAGGGGCAGGTGGACAAGCTGCTCGGGCTGATCTACGCGTTGCTCTCGCTGGCCGTGATCGTCTCCCTCTTCGGGATCGCCAACACTCTGGCGCTCTCGATCCACGAGCGCACCCGCGAGCTGGGGATGCTGCGGGCGATCGGGATGTCGCGCCGCCAGGTACGGCGGATGATCCGCTACGAAGCCGTGATCACGGCGATGATCGGCGCCGTCCTCGGGCTGATCCTCGGGATGATCTTCGCCGCGCTGATCTCCCGCCCGCTCGCCGACGAGGGCTTCACCCTCTCCTACCCGATCGGCACCCTGATCGCGATCATGGTCCTGGCCGCCCTGGCGGGCGTCCTGGTCGCGATCGGCCCCGCCCGCCGTGCCTCCCGCCTCGACGTGCTCGAGGCGCTCGCCTACGAATAGCCCAAAGGCTGGGGGATCAGCTGGCCTTTGACCTGCGGGCCGCCTTGAGGCGCGCGGTCCTCTCCAGCACAAGCTTTCGCAGCCGCACCGTCTCCGGGGTGATCTCGACGCACTCGTCCTCGCGCAGGAACTCCAGCGACTGCTCGAGCGAGAGCCGGCGGGCCGGGACGAGCCGCACCAGGACGTCGGCCGAGGCGGCGCGGACGTTGGTCTGGTGCTTCTCCTTGATCGCGTTGACGTCGAGGTCGTCGGCCCGGGCATTCTCCCCGACGATCATCCCCTCGTAGACGTGCTCGCCGGGCCCGACGAACAGCGTGCCGCGCTCCTGCAGGCCGAAGAGGGCGAAGCCGGCGGTGGTGCCGCGGCGGTCGGCGACGAGCGCCCCTGTCGGACGCGTTCGCAGCTCCCCCGCCCAGCGCTCCCAGCGGTCGAAGACGTGGTGGAGGATCCCGGTGCCGCGGGTCTCGGTGAGGAACTCGGTGCGGAACCCGATCAGCCCGCGGGCCGGCACCAGGTACTCCATCCGCACCCAGCCGGTCGAGTGGTTGACCATCTGTTCGAGGCGGCCCTTGCGCAGGGCCAGTGCCTGGGTGGCGACGCCGACGTACTCCTCGGGAATGTCGATCGCCAGCCGCTCGAGCGGCTCGCAGACGGCGCCGTCGATCTCGCGGGTCAGGACCTGCGGCTGGCCGGCGGTCAGCTCGAAGCCCTCGCGCCGCATCACCTCGAGCAGCACGACCAGCTGAAGCTCGCCGCGCCCCTGCACCTCCCAGGCGTCGGGACGATCGGTGGGGAGGACGCGGACCGAAACGTTTCCGACCAGCTCCGCGTCGAGGCGGTCGCTGATGTGGCGGGCGGTGAGCCTGGTCCCCTCCGTGCCCGCGGTCGGGGCGGTGTTGATCCCCACGACGATCGAGATCGAGGGCTCATCGACGGTGATCACCGGCAGCGGGCGCGGATCCGCCGGGTCGGCCAGCGTTTCTCCGATCGTCACCTCGGCGAGGCCGGCGACGGCGATGATCTCGCCCGGCCCCGCCTCCTTCGCAGGGACTCGTTCCAGCGCCTCGGTCACATATAGCTCGGAGACCGTCGCCCGCTCGAGGGAGCCGTCGGTGCGACACCAGACGATCGGCTCGCCGGCGCGGATCGTCCCGTTGTGGACGCGGCAGAGGGCGAGGCGGCCGACGTAGGGGTCGGCGTCGAGGTTTGTTACCTGCGCCTGGAGCGGGTGGTCGGGCTCGTATTGGGGTGCCGGGATCCGCTCCAGCATCAGCTCGAGCAGGGGGCTGAGGTCGGTCCCCTCGACCCCCTCCTCCAGCGAGGCGCGACCTGCCCTGGCGTTCGTGTAGACGATCGGGAACTCGATCTGCTCGGAGTCGGCGTCGAGGTCGATGAAGAGCTGGTAGACGTCGTCGATCACCTCGCCGATGCGGGCGTCGGGCCGGTCGACCTTGTTGACGACGAGGATCACCGGCAGCCGCGCCTCCAGCGCCTTGCGCAGGACGAAGCGGGTCTGCGGCAGCGGTCCCTCGCAGGCGTCGACCAGGAGCAGCACCCCGTCGACCATGGTCAGTCCGCGCTCGACCTCGCCGCCGAAGTCGGCGTGTCCGGGGGTGTCGACGATGTTGAGCTTCACCCCGCCGAAGTTCACAGCGGTGTTCTTGGCGAGGATCGTGATTCCCTTTTCGCGCTCCAGCTCCATCGAGTCCATCACCCGCTCCGCCACGTCCTGACCCTTGCGGAAGGCGCCCGATTGCCACAGCATCGCGTCGACCAGGGTCGTCTTGCCGTGGTCGACGTGGGCGACGATTGCGACGTTGCGGAGGTCCTCGCGGCTGGCCATCGGGAGCGAGGATGCTACGGTGATGGAGTCGGTTGCCCCTCTTGGCAGCCGAGAGGTTCCGTTTCTCGCTGCGCTCTGAGCGTTTTCGGGGTCAATGGATTGCCTCCCCGACGTTCAATAAGGAGCAAAGCAAATATGTCGAAGTCTTTCGCCGATCTCGGCGTTTCAAAACCAGTCGTGCGCGCACTCGCCGCACGCAAGATCGAGCGGCCCTTCGCGGTGCAGCGAATGGTGATCGAAGATGTCCTCGCCGGCCGCGACGTCCTCGTCCAGTCCCCGACCGGGTCGGGGAAAACCCTCGCCTTCGGGGTTCCGATCGTCGACCGGATCGATGCCGGGACGCGGCGTCCCTCGGCCCTGATCCTCGCCCGACCCGCGAGCTCGCCGCCCAGATCGTCGACGAGCTGGAGACCGTGGCCCGGTCTCGCGACCTGCGCATCGCCGCGGTCTACGGCGGCGTCGGCTTCGGGCCCCAGATCAAGCGCGCCTCCTCGGCCGACATCCTCGTCGCCACGCCGGGCCGGCTCGAAGACCTGCTGGAGCGCGGCGCCATCAGCCTCGAGAACGTCCGGATGCTGGTCCTCGACGAGGCCGACCGGATGCTCGACATGGGGTTCAAGCCCGCGGTCGACCGGATCGTCGCCCGCACCTCCGGCAAGCGCCAGACGCTGTTCTTCTCGGCGACCCTGGAGGGAGCGATCGGCAAGCTCGCCGCCGCCTACACCCACGACCCGCGCCGCCACGTGCACGCCCCGCAGGCCGAGAAGCGCTCGGTCGTCACCCACCGCTTCATCCACATCGACACCCAGGGCGCGAAGCTGCCGGCCCTGGTCAAGGAGCTGCGCCACCACCAGCGGGGGCGCACCCTGGTCTTCGTCCGCACCAAGCGCGGCGCCGACCGCCTCGTCAAGCGCCTGGGCGCCAAGCAGGTGCGGGCGGTGGCGATGCACGGCAACAAGACCCAGTCCCAGCGGGAGCGGGCGCTGGCCCGGTTTGAGCGCGGCGATGTCGACACCCTGGTGGCGACCGACGTCGCCGCTCGCGGCATCGACGTCGCCGACGTCACCCACGTGATCAACTTCGACGCGCCCGAGGACCGCGACGCCTACGTGCATCGCGTCGGGCGAACCGGTCGGGCCGGGCGCGCCGGTGCCGGGGTCAGCTTCGTCCTCGCCGACCAGGCGCCTGAGATGCGCCGGATCGCCAAGGACCTCGGCCTCGGCCGGGAGTTCGACCGCAACGGTTCGGACTGATCGGCCCGGTACCCTGTCCGTAGGCAGTTGCCTCGTGCGTCGGTCCCCCTTCTTCGCGCGAATTGAGAATGAGGGGGCCCCGAAAGGATGTGCAGCTCTGTTGAGTCAAGCGAGTGTTGAATCGATCCGCCGTGAGGCCACCGCGGCCTGCACCTGCGGGCGTTGCGAGATGACCGTGCGCTGGATGCCGGGAAGCGAGCACGCCGCGATGCCCGACAACTGGGTCCACGAGAACGGCCAGACCTTCTGCCTCTCCTGCCGGCGCGCGATGGCCGCAGAGGCCGGGCTGGAGTCGGCCCCGGAGGGCACCTCGCTCGCCGGGCGCGCCCAGCTCCGCGCCGCGGCGCTGATCGAGTTCGAGGTGATGCGCGACCCGGATCGTCCCAATGGGACGATCGCTCGCGCCTGCCGCTCGTCGGTCCCGGCCGTGCTGAAGGCGCGCAAGCGCCTCGGCATCGCCGAGCCGGAGACCAACTAGCCCCGGAAAGCGAGACGCCCGCCGAGCGGCGGGCGTCTGCATATCTGAGATTGGCTCGGCGCTAAGACGTCTGCTGGACGCTCGCGGCAGCCGGTCCCTTCGGCCCGTCTTCGGACTCGTAGGTGACCTTGGCGCCCTCGGCGAGCGACTTGAAGCCCTCGCCGACGATCGCGCTGTGGTGCACGAAGACATCCTTCGAGCCGTCGTCGGGTGTGATGAACCCGTAGCCCTTGTCGTCGCTGAACCACTTGACAGTTCCAGTGGGCATGCATTCCTCCATGCTCATCTTGTGCTGCGAACGCGGAGGATGCTGGTGAAGCAACGACTGCGAGCGCTAGACACGACTTTGCCGGACTCCTTGTCCGGCCGAACGCGAGGACCGTAGCAGGGCCGCCGCCCGAAATGGCACTAACCCGCCGCGGTGAACAATTCTGTCGCCTGGATCTGGCGCTGGTCGAAGCTGCCGCGGTAGACCGGGCCGGCGGCGCTGACCCGGTCGCCGAGGCCGGGCAGCGGGTGGGGGCGGAGTCCGCGTTCGACGTCGATCACGCTCAGCCCGGGGCCTGTGACGTTCTGCTCGCTGAGCAGGACGAAGTGGGTATCGCCGTCCCCGTCGGGGTCGACGCGCTCGACGTAGATGATCGTGCCTTCGGCGCTGCGGCAGTTGGCGGCGCCGGCGGGGCAGCGGGCCCGGCGAATCGGCGCGGCTGGTACGGGCGGGCCCTCGCCGGCCGGCCGATCCCGCCCCGCCGTCTCGGGGGAGGAGGCGTCGGGGGAAGTTTCTCCCCGCCCGCCGCAGCCCGCCGCGGCCAGGATCGCCGCCCCGAGGATCGCGGCCGCCTTGACGGTCAGGCCGGCTCGTAGGTGTGAACGGTGACGCCCGAGTCGAAGCTCTGCGTCTCGGTCAGCTTGAACGCCTGGCGCTGCCGCGACTCCGGGAACGGCCGCTTGCCGCCGCCGACGATCACCGGGAAGACCATCAGGCGCAGCTCGTCAACCAGGTCGCTCTCGAGCAGAGTGTGCACCAGGGTGGCGCTGCCGGCGACCAGGATCGGCCCCTCCTGGCGCTGCTTCAGCTCCCCGACCCCGGTGGCGACGTCGCCCTTGATCAGGGTCGAGTTGTTCCACTCGAGCGGCTCCGAGAGGGTGGAGGAGACGACGTACTTCGGCATCGAGTTGATCTTCTCGGCGAACTCTCCCTGGCGCTCGGGCCAGGCACCCGCGAAGGACTCATAGGTGACCCGCCCGAGCAGGTGCGCCTCCGCCTCGAGCGCCTC
>JBBRHQ010000101.1:0-9461 GCA_038222365.1 Solirubrobacterales bacterium | reverse complement strand
TCGAGGCGCTGGTCGGGCCGCGGACCAAGGCCGTGGTCGCGGTTCACATGTGGGGCTATCCGGCGCCGGTGGAGGAGCTGCGCAAGCTCTGCGACAGGCACGGTCTGGCGCTGATCGAGGATTGCGCCCAGGCGATCCGCGCGGAGTTGGGAGAGGGTGGGCAGGTCGGCTCGGTCGGCGAGCTCGGTTGCTTCAGCTTCTTCTCGAAGAAGCAGCTCGCGGTCGGCGAGGGAGGGGCGGTGACCACCGACGATGACGAGCTTGCGGCGAGCGTCCGCTCACTGCGCTCCCACGCGATGACCTCGGTCACCTGGGAGCGCCACCGCGGCCACGGGCTCGGCTACGACATCACCGACGTTGGCTTCAACTACCGGATCGACGAGCCGCGAGCGGCCCTGGCGCTGAGCCGCCTCGAGCGCCTCGAGGGCGACATCGAGGCTCGCCGCCGGGTGGCCCGCGCCTATCGCGAGCGACTCTCGGGCGTCGAGGGCCTGGAGATCCTCTTCGACGAGGAGCAGGTCGAGCGCTCCTCCCACTTCGCCTTTCCCGTACTGACCCGTTCCGGCGCGGAGCGCGACCGAGTCCGCTCCGAGCTGCGCGAGCGGGGCATTCAGACGACCTTCTACCCGGCGCTCCACACCCTCACCGAGTACGGCGGCGGCGATCAGGCCGAGGCCCTCCCGAACGCGACCTCGCTCGGCGAGCGCCACTTCTCTCTGCCGATCCACAACCTGCTCGATTCCGACCGGGTCGAGCTGGTCGCAGCGGAGCTCGAGCGGACGATCTAGCGGCGGACCGCGTAGACCCACTTCTCGGGCAGCAGCGGGTCGCGCCACGCGCGGTAGCCCAGCGCCTCGAGGTCGGCGATGCAGGCGGCGGAGGGGTAGTCGAGCTCGGGGTGGGCCTCGACCCGCAGCGAGCGCACCCGGGCCGGCCACTGTCCGCCGGCTTTCAGCACCCGCGGCTCGGTTCCCTCGATCGTCATGTGCACGTAGTCGATCGGCTCATCCCCCGGAATGTTCTCGGCCAGCACCGAGTCGATACTGAGCGCCGTGATCCCCGGCATCCCGGCCGAGTCCTCCGGGGTCCGGGGGCGAACCGCGAAGCCGTGCTCCCCGTAGCGGGTGTCGCGGTCGACGACCAGGTCAGCGTCGGTGTCCCAGATCCCGGCTTCGATCACCGTGGCGCGCTCGCCGAAGGCGGCGACGTTGCGGGCCGCAAGCGCCGCGTTGCCGGGATCGGGCTCGACCCCGAGGAGGCTCGCCCCCGGGTAGCGGACCGCGAGCGCCGTCAGGCACGCCCCCATGTTCGAGCCGAGCTCGACAATGCGGCGAAGCTCCCCGTCGGCAACTTCGGGAGGTGGGAGGAAAAGGTCGCCGCGGTAGTAATAGCCGGCGTTGCGCAGGTCGCTGGCCCCCGGGCGCACAAAGAGCGGTTGGCTGCCGAGGGCCTTCATCGCCACTCCGACCGGCGCCGCAGCGGATCCCGAGCGTCGCCCGGCGGCGATCACCCGCAGGACGGCCAGCTTGCCGCCGGCGCCGCGGGCGACGGCGAGCTGGTTGGCGAGGCTGCGGGCGTAGGCGGCTGCTTTCATCGCGCAACCCTAGCGGTGGGGTCTGCTTCAATACTCGCTCCGATGCCGAAGATGAAGACACACTCGGGCGCGAAGAAGCGCTTTCGCAAGACAGCCACGGGCAAGCTCCGCGGCAAGCGCGCCTACTCGAGTCACATGCTCGGGAAGAAGACGCCGAAGCGAAAGCGCAGGATGGCGCGGCCGGTGGAGATCTCCGCCAAGGACTCAAAGCGGGTCCGCACCCTGCTGGGGGGTGGCAAGTGAGCCGCGTCAAGCGCTCGGTCCACGCGCGCAAGAAGCGCCGCAAGGTGCTGAAGGAGGCCAAGGGCTACTACGGGCGCAAGCACTCCTCCTACCGCTTCGCCAAGGAACAGGTCCAACGCTCCGGGGCATACGCCTACCGCGACCGGCGCAACCGCAAGCGCGACTTCAGGCGGCTGTGGATCGTCCGCATCAACGCTGCCGCCCGCGCCGAGGGCTCGAGCTACTCGGAGCTGATCGGCGGGCTGAAGGAAGCTGGGGTGGAGGTCAACCGCAAGATGCTGGCCGAGATCGCGGTCAACGACGGCGATGCCTTCCGCCGATTCGTCGAGCTCGCCCGGGAGGGTGCCGCTGCCGCTTAGGCGACGCGCATCCCTCAATTCTCCGGGCGGCTCGCGCAATGCGAAGCCGCCTTTTTTTTGGGGCGATCGGAGGCGGCGATCGAGGCGCGGAGAAGATGAAAGAGATGATCACGAGCACGCAGAACGAGAAGCTGAAGCTGGTGCGCAAGCTGCGCAACCGAAAGCACCGCGATCGCCTCGGGCTCTTCGTCACCGAGGGCGAGGACCTGCTGGGCGCCGGCCTGCGCTCCGGGCAGCAGCCCGAAACCCTGCTCAGCGCTCCCGGCTCGGGGCTGGGCGGGGATGAGGTCTCCGCCGAGCTGCTGGCCGACCTATCCGACCTCGGCTCCGGGACTCGGGCGATCGCCGTCTGGCCGCAACGCCTCTCGAGTGCGGTTGGGCCCGTCTGCATCTACCTCGACCGCCTCGGCGATCCAGGCAACGTCGGCGCGGTGCTCCGGGTTGCCGACGCCCTGATCGACGGGGTCGTCGTGCTCGGGCCTGGCTGCGCCGACCCCTTCTCGCCGAAGGCGACCCGGGCCAGCATGGGGTCGATCTTCTCCCAGCCGACCTCCCGGGCCGGGATCGAGGCGCTGCCCCGGCCCCGGCTCGGCCTGGTCGCGCACGGCGGCGAGCCGCTGGGAGGGCTCGAGCCGCCGCTGACCCTCTGTCTCGGCGCCGAGCGGAAGGGCCTCTCGGCGGAGGTGCTGGAGAGCTGCGATGCCCGGCTCAGCATCCCCCTGCGCCCCGGCGGTGCCGAGTCGCTCAACGTCGCCGCCGCGGCGGCGATCGCCTGCGAGCGGATATCGTCGCCCGCCAGTCGGAAGGAAGGCGAGTGAGCGTTTCAGAGCGGATAACCGAGCTGCGAGCCGAGGCGGATTCCGCGATCGCCTCCGCCGAGAGCACCGCCGAGCTGGAGGAGCTGCGGGTGCGCTACCTGGGCCGCCGCTCCGAGCTGACCGCGATCCTGCGCGGGATCGCCGAGCTGGCGCCCACCGAGCGCGGGCCGGTCGGCAAGGGCGCCAACGACGCCCGGCAGGCACTCGAGGCCCAGCTCGAGGAGCGCTCCGCCGAGCTCGACGCCAGCGAGCTCGAGGCGCGCCTGGCGGGGGACCGGATCGACGTCACCCTGCCCGGCTCGCCGGCGCGCCGGGTCGGCCATCTGCATCTGGTCACCCGGACCCGGCGCCTGATCGAGGACGTGATGGCCGGGCTCGGCTACAGGGTGATGGAGGGCCCCGAGATCGAGCACGACTACTACAACTTCACCGCGCTGAACCATCCGCCGGGGCACCCGGCGCGGATGCTCCAGGACACCTTCTACTTACAGCCAACTGCCTCGTCAGAGCCTGCCAGCGACCCCGGCACGCCCGGAAGCGGAGCTGAGGACGTGCCGGGCAGTGATTCCGAGGAGATTCTTCTTCGAACCCACACCTCGCCGATGCAGGTGCGGGCGATGGAGGCGCAACCGCCGCCGATCTTCATCATCGTCCCCGGCAAGGTCTACCGGCGCGACTCCGACGCCACCCACAGCCCGATGTTCCACCAGGTCGAGGGACTGGCGATCGCCGAGGGGATAACCCTCGCCGACCTCCAGGGAACCCTGCTCGAGCTGCTGCGGGCGATCTTCGGCGAGGACCGCGAGGCGCGGATGCGCCCGCACTACTTCCCCTTCACCGAGCCCAGCGTCGAGTTCGACGTCTCCTGCTTCGTCTGCGAGGGAAGCGGCACGCTGCCCGACGGGTCGCGCTGCGGCCTCTGCAAGGGAATCGGCTGGGTCGAGGTCGGCGGGGCCGGGATGGTCGACCCCAACGTGCTTGGGTTCGTCGCCTCGAACGGCTATGACCCTGAGCGGGTCCAGGGCTTTGCCTTCGGCATGGGGGTGGAGCGGATCGCGATGCTGCGCCACGCCGTGCCCGACCTGCGCCGCTTCTTCGACAACGACGTGCGGATGATCGGCCAGTTCTCGTGAAGGTCCCCTTCTCATGGCTGCGTGAGCTCTGCGACCCGGCGCTCTCGCCGGAGGATCTGGCCGACCGCCTGGCGATGACCGGCACCGAGGTCGAGCGCGTCACAAGGGCGGGTCCGCCCTCTCCGGAGGGTTTCGTGGTCGGCCGGGTGACGGCGGCGGAGCGCCATCCCGACGCGGACCGGCTCCAGGTCTGCACGGTCGACACCGGAGATGGCGAGCGGACGATCGTCTGCGGCGCTCCCAACGTCGCCGCTGGGCAGACCGTCGGCGTGGCCCTTCCGGGGGCCCGGATGCCCGACGGCGAGAAGCTGCGCCGGGCGAAGCTGCGCGGGGTGGAGTCGAACGGGATGATCCTCTCCGAGACGGAGGTGGGGGTCGGCGAGGACGGCGACGGGATCATGGTCCTCGACGAGGGCCCCGCCCCCGCCCCCGGGACCGCGCTGAGCGAGGTGATCGCCGTCGCCGACCCGGTGCTCGAGCTCGAGGTGACCCCGAACCGGGTCGACTGCTTCGGCGTTCACGGGGTCGCCCGGGAGGTGCACGCGATCACCGCGGCGCCGCTCGCGGCAGAGCCGTGGGCCGAGGACGCGGAGGCCGGCGGGGAGGGGCAGGCCGGCGAGCTGGCCTCGGTCACGGTCGAGGTCCCCGAGCTGTGCTCTCGATTCACCGCCCGCGTCTTCACCGAGGTCGAGGTCGCGCCGTCACCCCCGTGGCTGAAGGCGCGCCTCACGGCCGCCGGTCAGCGGCCGATCAACAACGTCGTCGACATCACCAACTACGTGATGCTGCTCACGGCGCAGCCGCTTCACGCCTTCGATCTCGATCGGGTGGAGGGGGCCGCGCTGAGCATCCGCACCGCCGCCGAGGGCGAGACGATGAGGACCCTCGACGGGGTCGAGCGGGTCTTCGATTCCTGGACGGTGCTGGTCTGCGATCAGCAGGGCCCTTCGGGGATCGCCGGGATCATGGGCGGTCAGAGGACCGAGGTCTCGGGTTCGACCACCCGCGTCCTGCTCGAGGTGGCCAACTGGAACGGCACCAACATACTGCGGAGCTCCCGGATGCTCGGACTGCGCTCGGAGGCGTCCACGCGGTTCGAGAAGCAATTGCACCCGGAGCTCTGCATCCGCGCCCAGCGGGTCGCCTCGCGGCTGATGGTCGAGCTCTGCGGCGCCAGGCTCGTCCCGGGGACGATCGACGTCGCCGCCGAGCTCCCGCCGCCGCGAATGATCCCGCTGCGGGCCGAGCGGGTCAGCGGCCTGCTCGGGATGGAGATCGCCGCGGAGGACCAGGCGGCCTACCTCGAGCGCCTCGGCTTCGAGGTTGAAGTGGTGGCTTCGGGTCTTCAGGTCGCCGTTCCCGCCGACCGCTACTTCGACGTCACCCGGGAGACCGACCTGATCGAGGAGGTCGCACGGGTCCACGGCCTCGATCGGCACCTTCCGACGACCCTCCCCGAGTCCGCGGGCCGGGTCGGAGCGCTGACCCGCGAGCAGCGGCTGCGGCGCCGCGCCGAGGACGCGGTTCGCGACCTCGGCTTCGATGAGTGCGTCGGCTGGAGCTTCACCGACCCGCGGGAGGCCTCCCGGCTGCGGCTGGGAGCCGAGGATCCGCGTGCCCGCCCGATCGCTCTCGCCAACCCGCTCTCCGAGGAGCAATCGGTGATGCGGACGACCCTGCTCGGCTCCCTGCTCGACGCCGCCAGGGGGAACCTCGCCCGCGGCGCCGGCGGCCTTGCCCTGTTCGAGTCGGGGCGGGTTCACCTTCCGCAGTCAGGGGATGGCGGGGGAGAGGGGGCTCTGGCGGGCAGCTTCCCCGGGGCGCGCCCGGCGCCGTACAGCGAGCCACACCGGCTCGCCTGCCTGCTGGTCGGCCCGCTCGACCCACCAAGCTGGCGCGGAGGTGTGGAGGGTGCCGACTTCTACGTGCTGAAGGGCGTCCTCGAAGCCCTGGCGGGAGGGCTCGGGGTGGAGGTCTCGGTCGAGCCTTCCGAGGAGCCCTTCCTTCACCCCGGCCGCTGCGGACGGATCCGCCTCGGCGAGGGGGGCGAGGCGGGCTGGATCGGCGAGGTCCACCCGCTCGTCTGCAGGAGCTGGGACCTCGAGTCCGCGGTCGCCTTCGAGGTCGGCCTCTCGGAGCTGATCGAGGCCTCGCCGTCGGGCGAGGAGGTGCACGAGGACGCCACCACCTTTCCCGCGGTTATCCAGGACATCGCCGCGGTGGTCGCCGAGCAGACCCCAGCCGCCGAGGTGATCGGGGCGGTGCGCGCGGGCGGCGGCGAGTTGCTGCGCTCGGTCCGCGTCTTCGATCTCTACCGCGGCGAGCAGCTCGGCGAGGACCGCAAGAGCCTAGCCCTGCGGCTCGAGTTCGGCGCCGCCGATCGCACCCTCACCGACGAGGAGGTCGCCGGGTTGCGGGGCGGGATCGAAGCGGAGCTGGGAAAGATCGGGGGATCGCTTCGTGAATGACCCGGTTCAGCCGATCGACGGAGAGCCGGCAGCCCGGGTGCTGGTCGCCGGGGCCTCCGGCTTCGCCGGCGCCCTTGCCGCTGAGCTGGTCTGGCGCCACCCGAAGCTCGAGCTGGTGCTGGCGACGAGCCGCTCGGATGCCGGGACCCGGCTCGACCGCCTCTACCCCCGCTACCGGGCGCCGATCACCCTGACCGAGCTCGACCTCGAGGCGACCGAGGACGTCGACGCGGCGATCGTCGCCTACCCGCACGCCGCCTCGGCCCCGGTGGTCGCCGGGCTGCGCGGTCTCGGGGCGCAGGTGGTAGACCTCTCCGCCGATTTCAGGCTGCGCGACCTGCCCACCTACGAGCGCTGGTACGGGCCACATGGAGAGCCCGGGTTGCTCGAGGGAGCCGCCTACGGCCTGCCCGAGCTCCACCGCGAGGCGGTCCGGGAGGCTGAGCTGGTCGCCAACCCCGGCTGCTACCCGACCGCCTCGCTGCTGGCGCTGGCACCGCTGGCGGCCGAGGGACTGCTCTCCGACGTCGTGATCGACGCCAAGCAGGGGGTCTCGGGCGCCGGTCGCGGCGGCGAGGAGGAGACCCGCTACGTCTCGATGGACGAGAACGCCTTCGCCTATAAGACGGAGGGCCATCGCCACCGCCCCGAGATCGAGCAGGAGCTCGCCCGGCTCGGGTGCGAGGTAGAGGTCGCCTTCGTCCCGCATCTGCTGCCGCTCGACCAAGGGGAGCTGGTCAGCTGCTATGTCCGCACCCCCGAGCCGCTCACCGCCGACGCGGCCCTGGAGCTCTACCGCGCCGCCTATGAGGCCGAGCCATTCGTCCGGGTCATCGACCGCCCCCCGGGGCTGCGCGACGTGCGCGACACAAACGAGTGCCACGTCTTCGTCACGGTCGAGGAGCGCGGTCGGGTCCTCGCCTTCGCCGCGATCGACAACCTCTGGAAGGGGGCCGCGAGCCAAGCGATTCAGAACCTCAACCTGATGCTGGGCCTGGCCGAGGAAGAGGGGCTGAGATGAGCGGGCCGGAAACGAAGCTGGAGGCCGGCCCCGGCGGGTTCTTCCGCTCGCGCTGGATGCACCGCCCGGAGGGGATCAGCGAGCTGGACCCCGACGCGCTGGCGCCGGGATTCCGCGCTGCCGGAGTGCCCTGCGGGCTGAAGGAGGACGGGGGCACCGACGTCGGCCTGCTCGCCTCCGAGGGCGGGCCGGTCCCCTCGGCGCTGCTGCTCACCCGAAACGCCTCCGCGGCCGCCCCGGTACGGGTCTGCCGGCAGCGCTGCGATCGCTCGGCGATCGCGGCCGTCGTCGTCAACTCCGGCAACGCCAACGCCGAGACCGGCGAGAGAGGCTTCCGCGACGCCGTGGCGATGCGCGACGAGGCCGCGGAGCAGCTCGGGCTCACCTCGGCGTCCGTGGCCATAGCCGAGACCGGGACGATCGGCGTCCCGCTCGACCTCGGCAAGGTGAGGGCGGGGATCGGCCAAGCCGCCAGGGCGCTTTCGCCTTCCGGCGGGGGTCGCTTCGCGGAGGCGATCATGACCACGGACCGCTTCCCGAAGCGCTGCGCGCTGCGGGCCGGGGAGGTGACGATCTCCGCCCAGGCCAAGGGTGCCGGGATGATCGAGCCCGACCTGGCGACGATGCTCTGCTTCGTGCAGACCGATGCCGCGGTCGCCGACCCCGACCCGGCGCTGCGCGAAGCGGTCGCCGGCTCCTTCGAGCGGATCACCGTGGACGGGCAGATGAGCACGAATGACACCGTCTTACTTCAGGCAAGCGGCGCGGCCGGCGCGCCGCTTCCCGAGGGCCTGCTGGAGGCGGTCCTGACGGGACTCGCGCTGGCGGTCGTCGCCGACGGCGAGGGCGCGACCCGGGTCGCTCGGGTCGAGGTCAGCGGCGCCGCGAGCGGAAAGGAGGCCGAGCGCGTCGCCCGCGCGATCGCCAACTCGCCCCTGGTCAAGACGGCGCTGTTCGGCCGCGATCCGAACTGGGGCCGGATCGCCCAGGCGGCCGGGATGGCGCTCGCCGGCACCGATCTCGAGGAGATCGGTGCCGGGGCGATCGACGCGGCGGAGCTGGGCGAGGACACCGCGGAGGCCGAGATCGACGTCCACCTCGAGCGCGGCGAGGGCCGGGCCCACGTCTTCTTCTCCGATCTCGGCTACGAGTACGTGCGGATCAACGCGGAGTACACGACGTGAGCGGGTGGTCGCGATGACCGGGGGCTCAGAAGGAGAGGCGCCCAGGCCCGGAGACGAAGCTGAGGACGTGCGCGGTGTTGGAGTTCTGCTCGAGGCACTGCCCTACATCCGGGAGTTCCACGGGCGCACGATGGTGATCAAGTACGGAGGGTCGGCGATGCGCGAGGAGTCCCTGCGCGAGGCCTTCGCCGCCGACGTGGTTCTGCTCAAGTACGTCGGCCTCAACCCGGTGATCGTCCACGGCGGCGGCCCCGAGATCACCGCCTACATGGAGCGGCTGGGGATGGAGGTGCGCTTCCACGAGGGGTTACGGGTCTCCGATCCTGAGACGGTCGAGGTGGCGAAGATGGTCCTCCTGGGCAAGCTCAACACCGAGATCGTCCGGCGGCTGGGCAAGCACGGGCAGCCGGCGGTCGGCCTCTCGGGCGAGGACGGCTCGCTGTTCGAGGTTGCCCCGGTGGCCAACGCGGCCGAGGTCGGCTTCGTCGGAGAGATCGAACGGGTCGACGTCGACGTCCTCAACCACATCGCCGCCGACTACATCCCGGTGATCGCCTCCGCCGCCTCCGATCGCGAGGGAAACTCCTACAACGTCAACGCCGACGAGGCGGCGGGCAAGGTCGCCTCGGCCCTCGGCGCCT
>JBBRHQ010000100.1:0-9496 GCA_038222365.1 Solirubrobacterales bacterium | reverse complement strand
AGTCGGACGTGGTGTAGCACGGCGGGCAGGCTATAGAGGAGGGGCGATCCGTGTCGCCCCAGGCGTGCCGCGGCGCCTCACCCGGCCCTGGGCGTCCAGCGGAAGCGGCGGACGGCGAACAGCAGGCCGGCGACCCCCCAGATGGCGACGATCGCGAGGTTCCCCCACTCGATCCCGGAGCCGCCTGAGCCGGCCGGCACGTAGGCGGCGAAAAAGGCCTCGAAGAAGTGCCTGATCGGGAAGGCGTCGGCGAAGTGGATGACGCCGCTGGGAAGCTGGTCGTCGGGGATGAAGACCCCGGAGAGGAAGTAGAGGGGAAGGAGGATCGCATTGACGATCGGGGCGGCGGCGTCCTGGGAGGGGATCAGCGCGGTCAGGGCGACTCCGAGGCAGCAGAAGGAGGCGGCGCCGACCGTCAGGGTGAACACGATCGCCGGCAGCCGGCTCCAGGGAACCTCGACCCCGTAGAGGATCCCCCCGATCGCCGCCAGCAGGGCGAGCATCAGCAGCGAGACGACGATCGCGTTGCCGACCCTGCCGGCGACGAAGACCCAGGCGGGCATCGGCGTTCCGCGGCCGCGCTTCAGCCTGCCGTCCTCGCGGGCGATGGTCAGCGACATCGCCAGGCTCTGCATCGTCGCCGAGATCACCGAGAGGGTGATGATCGCCGGCACGTAGTAGGTCGTCGTCTTGATCCCGCCGCGGACGTTCACGGTCTGCCCGCCGAACACGGTGGCGAAGATCAACAGCAGGACGACCGGGAACATCACGGTGAAGAAGACAGAGGCGGGATTTCGCCAGAAGGTCTTCTGGTCGTAGCGGAACTGGTGCAGTGCGAGGGCGGCGCCGCTGATCAGCGATCCTCCGCGGTCAGCTCGAGATAGATGTCCTCGAGGCTGGGCCTTCTCACCTCGAGGCCCTCGAGGTCGACGCCGCGCTCCAGCGCCCAGCCGGTCAGCTGGTTGAGCGCCCTCACCGGGGTCCTTGTGCTCAGGGCGACGACTCCGGCGCCGTTCGCCGCCGCCACCTGCAGCGGGATCTCCGTCGCTGCGAGCCCGTCGGGGAGGCGGAAACTGATCCTCGTCGGCTCCTCGCCCCGGTTGCCGAGCTCCTCCGGGGTGCCCTGGGCGACGATCTCGCCGCGAGCGATGATCGTGACGCGATCGGCGAGATGCTGGGCCTCGTCCATGTAGTGGGTTGTGAGAAAGACGGTCTTGCCAAGATCGCGGAGCCCGGCGATCACCTCCCAGGCCTGGCGCCGCGCCGAGGGGTCGAAGCCGGTGGTCGGCTCGTCGAGGAAGAGCAGCTCGGGATCCCCGACCAGAGCGATGCCGACGTCGAGCCGGCGCTGCTGACCGCCCGAGAGTCTGCTCGCCCGCTCCTCAGCCTTTTCCTCCAGGCCGACCAGCCCGATCACCTCCCCCACCTCGCGTGGACTGCGATAGTAGCCCGCGTAGAGATCAAGCGACTCCCGCACCGTCAGGTAGGGATCGAGCTTGTCGCTCTGCAGGACGATCCCGATCCGCTCCCGCCAATCCGAGCCGGCCCTCTGCGGATCCTCCCCGAGCACCTTCGCCTCTCCCCCGCTCCGCCGCCGGTAGCCCTCGAGGATCTCCACGGTGGTCGTCTTGCCGGCGCCGTTGGGGCCGAGGAAGGCGAGGATCTCGCCCGCCTCCACGTCGAGGTCGATCCCGCGAACGGCCTCGACCTCGCCGTAGGACATGCGCAGACCACGGACGGAGATCGCGGGAGCGGGCATCGGCAGGGATGTTAGGCGGCGGTAGGCGCCCGAGGGGGCGGCCGGTGCAGGTTCAGGCGTCCAGCTCGACGTCGCGGTGCTTGACCTTGACGATCACGTCCTCACGGCCGGCGAGGTCGCGGCGGATGCGGTCGACGACCGTGACCGAGCGGTGACGGCCGCCGGTGCATCCGACCGCGATCGTCAGGTGGCTCTTCCCCTCGGCCACGTAGGCCGGGACGAGGAACTCGAGCAGCGGCAGCAGGCGCCCGTAGAACTCGCCGGCCTGGGTCCCCGACTCGACGTAGCTTCGCACCTCCTCGTCGAGCCCGGTGAGCGGTCGCAGCTCGTCGACGTAGTGCGGATTGGGCAGGAAACGGACGTCAAGGGTGAGGTCGGCGTCGCGAGGCGGCCCGTTCTTAAAGCCGAAGGTGAGCAGGGTCAGGGCGAGCTTCCCCCCGGGAACGGCGCTGAGCATCTCGTCGGCGATGCGGCGCCGCAGCTGCCCCCCGGTGAGGCCGCCGGTGTCCATGACCACGTCGGCCCTCTCGCGCAGCGGCGCCAGCATCGCGCGCTCGGCCCGGATTCCATCGACGATCCGCCCCTCCGGGGCCAGCGGATGGCGACGGCGGGTCTCCTTGTAGCGATCGACCAGGGTCTCCTGGTCGGCTTCGAGGAAGAGGACCACCGGCCGCAGACCGTCGCTCTCGAGATCCTCGAGGACCTGGATCAGCTCCTCGAAGTATTCCCCGCCGCGGACGTCGGAGACCACCGCCGCGCGCTCTACCCCGCTGCCGGTGTGGCGGAACAGCTCGCCAAGAGCCCCGATCATCCGCGGCGGCAGGTTGTCGACGCAGAAGTAGCCTCCATCCTCGAAAGCGGCGATCGCCTCCGACTTCCCCGCTCCCGAGTGTCCGGTGATCACGACCATCTTCACCGCGGTGGAATCGGTGCTGCTCATCCGGTCCTGTTCAGCTGCTCGTGGATCTCGCGCGCCACCTTTCCCGGAACGCCGGGAACGGCCTCGAGCTCCTCGCGGCTGGCGGCGAGAAAGCGGTCGGGCGAGCCGAAGTGCTGCAGCAACGCCCGCTTGCGCACCGGCCCGACGCCCCTCAGCCCGTCGAGCACCGAGCCGGTCATCGCCTGGTCGCGGCGGCCACGGTGGTGCTCGATCGCGAACCGGTGGGCCTCGTCGCGGACCCGTTGCAGGAGCTTCGACGCCTCCGAGTCGGGGGCAAGGTCGATCGGAGCGGAGCGTCCCGGGACGTAGACCTCCTCCAGACGCTTCGCCAGGCTGATCACCGTCACTCCGCGCTCGATGAACGGGCGCAGCACCCGGACTCCCGCCGCAAGCTGTCCCTTGCCTCCATCGACCACGACCAGCGAGGGCAGCGAGGCGAAGCTCTGGTCGCGCTCGGCGTCGTGGGGCGAGAGATCGGCCTGCTCCAGGTGGCGATTGATGCGACGCCCGAGAACCTCCTCCATCGCCGCGAAGTCATCAGGACCACTCCGACCGCCTCCTCCGCTGCGCGTCCGGGAGGAACCACTCCGATCGCCTCCTCCGCTGCGCGTCCGGGGGCGATCGGGTTCCTGGTTGGTTGCTGCATCGCCGCGGATGCGGAAGCGGCGGTAGTGGGCCTTCTTCGTCGCTCCGCCTTCGAAGACGACCATCGAGGCGACCGTGTGCTCGGCGCCGATGTTGGAGATGTCGAAGCCCTCGATCCGCACAGGCAGCTCCTCCATCCCCAGTGCCTCTCGCAGAGCGGAGAGCGACTCGACCCGCCGCTGGCGCCTGTGCTCGCGGCGGAGCCGGTCCTGATCGAGCGCCAGGCGGGCGTTTCGCTCGGCCAGCTCCCGCAGGCGGCGCTTGTCGCCGCGCTCGGCGGCCCGGACCTCCACCGGTGATCCGCGGCGCTCGCTGAGCGCCTCGGAGAGCAGCCCCGTCCGCTCGCGCAGGTAGGGGCCGACGATGATCGTCCGCGGCATCGCCGGCGAGGCGGCGTAGTACTGGCCGATGAACTCCTCTGCGACCTCCGGGAGCTCGCGCTCGCCGCGGTTGTCGAGGTAGAAGCTCTGGCGCTCGGCGAGGATCCCGTCGCGGACCTGAAAGACCTGGGCGTTGGCATCTGAACCCTCGGCCGCGACACCGATCAGATCGGCGGTGCCGACCGAGCCGCCGGCGACTCGCTGGCGCTCGAACAGGGAGCGGATCGCCTTGAGGCGGTCGCGGTGCAGCGCCGCGCGCTCGTAGTGGCGGGCGGCTGCGGCCTCCTCCATCTTGCGCTCCTCCTCGGTCTCGACCTGGCGGTAGCGGCCAGAGAGGAAGTCGACGATCGCATCGATGTTGCGGCGGTACTCCCCGCGGTCCACGTAGCCGACGCACGGGGCCCCGCAGCGCTTGATGAAGTAGTCGAGGCAGGGGTTGCCCGAGCGCCTTCCCGGCTCGGGCCCGTCGCAGGTGCGGTATTGGAACAGCTTGCCCAGCAGGTCGAGCGTCTCGCGCACCCGCTTGGCGCTCGAGAAGGGACCGAAGTAGGCGCGGCCGGGACGGTGGCGCTCGCGGGTGAAGTAGACGCGGGGAAAGTCCTCGTCGAGGCTGACGCCGACGTAGGGGTAGGACTTGTCGTCGCGGAGGCGGATGTTGAAGCGCGGCCGGTGGCGCTTGATGAAGCTCTGCTCGGCGAGAAGCGCCTCGGCCTCGTTTGCGGTGACCAGGAAGTCGATCCGGTCGACCCGGCGGGTCATCTCGGTCTCGCCCCCGGAGAAGTGGGAGGCGATCCGCTTACGGATCGAGCGCGCCTTGCCGACGTAGAGCACCTCGCCGCGGGAGCCGTGGAAGATGTAGACGCCGGGCGAATCGGGCAGGCCACGTCGCTGCTCGGCGACCCGCTCCGCCCTCGATCCCTTGCCGTTGCCTTTGCTCATCAGGGCAAAGGGTAGGCTCCTGGCCGAACGGCCAAACCGGCGGCCCGGCCGGACGACACGCAGGAGACCGAGAGCAGATGACGACCCAGACCGTGAGCCCGCCCGACCTCGAGACGATGCGGATCGAGGTGGACGGTGAGATCGGTACCCTCACCCTCGAGCGCCCCGACGTCTTCAACGCGATGAGCCCGCCGATGATCGGCGAGTTCACGGTGGCCTTCGCCTGGCTGGCCGACCGGGCCGCGCTGCGGGCGCTGATAATCACCGGCGCGGGCAAGGCATTCAGCTCGGGCGGCGACGTCGGCTGGTTTCGCAAGGGAGTCGAGTCGGAGGACTTCGACCTCCCCTCCGACGTGCGTCGCGGGGCCGAGGTGCTCCACCAGGCGATCGTCGACCTGCGCCGCATCCCCTTCCCGGTAATCGCCGCGATCAACGGTCCCGCCGCCGGTGCCGGCTTCTCGCTGGCCCTCGCCTGCGACACCAGGATCGCCTCCGAGGGCGCCTTCTTCGCCTGCGCCTACGGGCGCATCGGGGCCTCCCCCGACGGCGGGATGACCTACTTTCTTCCGCGGGTGGTCGGCCCGAGCAGGGCGCTGGAGATCATGCTCGAGGATCCCAACATGACCGCGACCGACGCGCTGGAGGAGCGGATCGTCTCGGAGGTCGTTCCCGCCGAGGAGCTGCTCGGCCGGGCCCGCGAGGTGGCGGAGAGGTGGGGGGCCAAGGCGCCCCATTACGTGCGGATGGCGAAGCTGCTCTGCGGGCAGAGCATCGAGAACAGTCTCACCGACCACCTCCAGGTGGAGCGTCACGGGATCGCCGACAGCATGGCCACCGAGGATCTGCGCTCCGGGGTGCAGGCGTTCTTCGCCGGCGAGGAGCCGCATTTCAACGGCCGCTGAACCCAACTTGCGCGAAGCCCGTATCCGAATAAAGTCCGCCCGAACCCCACGAAAGGACCGTGCATGAAGAAAGCAACCGCATTGCTGGCGCTCAGCCTCGCCTCGATCGGCCTCGTCGCCTGCGGCGGTGGCGGCAGCGACACGACCGGTGCTGCGGCCACCGGCGGCGGGGGCGGCGGCACCACCGCGACGGTCTCCAAGGGCTCGACGGTGAAGCTCACCGCCAACGCGGACAACCAGCTTTCCTATGACCAGAAGACGCTGACCGCGAAGGCGGGGACGGTCTCGATCGACTTCGACAACCCGGCATCGATCCAGCACGATGTCGCGGTCGAGGACTCCGGCGGCAAGGTGCTGGGCACGTCCGATCTCGTCTCCCAGGGCAAGGTGAACCTGACGGTCGACGACCTGAAGCCGGGCTCCTACACCTTCTTCTGCACCGTCCCGGGCCACCGCGACGCCGGCATGGAGGGCACGCTCACCGTCAACTAGGCGCTGGTCGCCGGACGTCCGGCTGGGTCCTCCCGGTTTTCAGCCCGGGAGGGCGCGGCCGACGCTGTTCGCCACGCAGCAGGGCTTCTCGTTGCCCTCGACCTCGAGGGTGAAGCGGTTGACGACCTGCCACCAGCCGCCTCCGACCTCCTCGACCGAGACGACCTCGGCCCGCGCACGCACCCTGCTGCCCGCCGGCACCGGGGCCGGGAAGCGCACCTTGTTCCAGCCGTAGTTGACCCCGAGGACGAAGCCGCTGGAGGCGATCACGTCCTTGCGGAAGCCGTCGATCAGCGAAAGGGTCAGATTGCCATGGGCCACGGTGGTGCCGAACGGGCTCTCTTTCTTGGCCCTCTCGACGTCGACGTGAATCCACTGGTCATCGCCGGAGAGCTCGGCGAAGAGATCGATGTCCTCCTGGGCGACCGTGCGCCACTCGCTCGGGCCGATCTCCTCGCCGATCAGGCCCTTCAGCCCTTCGATCCCCTCGACCTCGACCAATGCGGGCACGGGCGGACCCTACTCGATCATCCGCACCCCGAACGTCGCCCGGGTCGGGTCGAGTGGACGATCGCGACCGAATTGCCGGACGGTTTCGTCCACTCGACCAGCCGGACACCTGAAGTCAGGGGCTAGGCGTCGTACTGGCCGCCGAACTGCGCCGGCTGGGGCTTGGTCTTGTGCCCCGCCTCTTGGATGATCGGCGGGACCTCGGGGTCGGAGACGAAGTTCTGAAAGCCCTCCTCATCCCAGTCGAAGAGCACCCAGACCCGGTCCTCCTGATTGGGATCGCGATAGACCGTCGCACCCTTGGACCCATGCTCCTTTCGTTTCACGGCGCCCTTTGTCGAGAAGACGTCCAGGAAGCGGTCGAAATCCTCGACCGTCGTCGTTGCCAGCAGCAATTCTCTCCTCCTCCATGTGGTGTGTCGCCGCACGCCGGCGGCATGGCCGCGGGCAGTCTCGCACACTGGGCTGGCTCGCAAATGTAGGGCCCCAACCCGCCGGCAGCGGCGCGATTCGATCTATTCGACCTTCGTGTAGGTCAGGTCGAAGTCGGTCTTCCAGGTCTTGCCATCCTCGGCCATCTCCCAGCGACCGGCGATCGTCTTGCCGTCCTCCGAGAACTCGCCCGTGAACCGTTGGGAGAACGGCTCGCCGTTTCGCCACAGCTTCCATACGCCGTTGGCCAGGCTCATCTCGTAGATGCGCTGGACGTCTCGCTCATCGGTGTAGAGCTGGTAGTAGGTGCCGCTCATCCCGTCGCAGCCGATCACCGTGACGCCGTCGGGGGCCTCGGACATCTCCAGGTGCGAGCGCTCGATCAGCAGGGGCGCCCCATCGAGCCACTCGAAGCTGACCCGCCCCCCGCCCGGCCACGGCGGACCGCCGGGAGGTGTGGCCTCGATCGTCCATTCCCCAACCAGTGCCTGCAAGCGCTCCCGCGCCGCCGTGTTGATGGACTCGCCCATCGCTTCTCCTCTCGCCGAATCTAATTGGATGCCGTCGGTACGACCGACGCAGCGCCGGCCACCGACCGTCCCAGTCGATATCAGCTCCGGCCGCAGCAGCGCTGAATCAGACGATCAGCCGCACCTCGAATGGCGGTACGAGCAGGGCGCCGGCCCCGCCCAGCAGGCCGAGGATGCGCGAGACGTAGGCCTGAGTCTCGGGGATGGCCGGCACGCAGCCGCAGGCAGCGACCGCGGCGGGACCGGCGTTGTAGGCGGCGAGGGCCAGCGAGGGCGAGCCGAAGCGGCGAAGCAGGTCGGACATGAGGTGCGCCTCGGCGTCGATCGCCGCCTCGGCGTCGAAGGGGTTTCGCAAGCCGTAGGCGGCGGCGGTCGAGGGGATGAACTGGGCGATCCCCCGCGCCCCGGCGCCGGACTCGGCGAAGGGATTGAAGTTGGACTCGGCCATAAGTTGCGCCGCCAGCAGGGCCGCCGAGACGTTCCAGCGCGCCGCCGAGCGCAGCAGGGAAGCACGGAACCGGGCGGGGACGAAGCCGGGCAGCCCCTCCCCTCCCGCGGCGGCGCCGTCGTCCCCGGGGCCGATCACCGAGTTGCCCGCCGCCGAGCAGGGAGGCGGGCCGGCGTCATATCCGAAGTGCCAGGGCTCCCAGGAGTAGCGCTTGGTGAAGCCGAACCCTGCGCGTGGGCCGCCAGCCAGCCGTAGGCCGAAGGGGGGCCGAGATCGAGCTCGGTGGCACAGCGGTGGAGCGAGTGCCCCGGCGGAGCCACCCACCGCGGGTCGGGGTGGGGGGCGAAGAGCGCCGCCTGCTCGGCGTCGGAGCGGAAGCCGGAGTTGACCACCAAGGCGAAACCGGCATGTGAAGCCGCGGCCGACATGCGATCGAAGGCCTCGGCCGTGTCGGGCCTCATGCCCTCCCCCTGACGGTAGACGAGGGGCCCGCTGTACCCGCCGCCACCGGCCATCGCCGGTGCCACGGCGGACGGCGCGGAGGGCGCCATCGCCACGGCGACCGCCGAGGCCTCCCCACCCGCGCCACTGCCGCCGCCCTCGACTTCAGCCGGGACCACCGCCCGCGCCCGCAACGGCGCGAAGGAGATCCGGTCGGGGAAGGAGAGTCGCAGCCGCCGGACCCCGTTGGCGAGCGCCGCGTCGCGGCCCGCGGTCCGGGCCCGCGCCAGGTAGCGCGCCTTGCTCAGGTGGGCCGGGTTGGGAATCCCGCCTGGAAGCGTCCTCGGAGAGAGCAGGCGAAACAGGTCGTCCCTCATCGAGCGCGCCGCCGAAACCGCCGAGAGGTCGGCGGCGCGCTGGGCCCGCGCCTTTCCGGTCAGCGCCCCGGCGATCGCGACCAGGGCGATCGCCAGGGTCAGGACGATCACGATCCCGCCAATCGCGAGCGGCAGGGCCTGGCCCTCGCAGCCAGGCCGGGCGACGCGAACTGCGGGCAGGCGACGAAAGTCCTCGCACATGGCGCCAGGGTCGCGGCCACGAGCGCGCCTATGGCGCGCAGAATGAGCCGATCCGTGCGCCGATCGGCAACCCTGCGCTGAGGGGGCCTGACGGCTAGGCCAGCCCGGCGAGAATCACCGGCACTCCGAGGCTGGGCGCGGCGGCGATCCGCCGGTCGGCGGTGATCAGCGGGCAACCGAGCCTGCGGGCGAGGGCGACGTAGAAGGCCTCCTGCGGCCCGACGTCCTCTCGCAGATCCCACGCATCGAGAAGCTGCGGAGCGCGGGGCTGGCGCTCGCCGGCGGCCCGGGCAAGCCGGCGAACGGCGAGGCGCCCTCTCTCCTCCGAGGCACTCCCGCTCCGGACCATCCGGGTGATCGCGCCGATCACCTCGGCGTCGATCAGCTCCGGGGCGAAAGGATCGGTGCCGGCGAGGGCCGCCCGGGCCTCCGGAGAGGACGTCAGCAGCAGGTCGACGACCAGCGACGCGTCAACGACCGCGATCGCCACGACCGGCTCC
>JBBRHQ010000099.1:0-9585 GCA_038222365.1 Solirubrobacterales bacterium | reverse complement strand
CGATGCTGTCGGTGTTGCCGTAGCCCAGCTGGCCCTCGGCGCCCTCGCCCCAGCATCGCACCACGCCGCCCTCGAGGATCGCGCAGGTGTGCGAGCCTCCTGCGCTGATCGCCACCGCGCGGCGGCCGAGCTTGACCGGCCCGACCGAGGCCGGTGTCTCGTCGTCGCCGATGCTGTCGGTGTTGCCGTAGCCCAGCTGGCCCTCGGCGCCCTCGCCCCAGCATCGCACCACGCCGCCCTCGAGGATCGCGCAGGTGTGCGAGCCTCCGGCGCTGATCGCCACCGCGCGGCGGCCGAGATTGACCGGCCCGACCG
This sequence comes from Solirubrobacterales bacterium, assembly GCA_038222365.1. Lineage (GTDB taxonomy): Bacteria > Actinomycetota > Thermoleophilia > Solirubrobacterales > 70-9 > JBBRHQ01. The sequence goes on along the minus strand of JBBRHQ010000099.1, from coordinate 9,270 downwards.
AGGCCGGTGTCTCGTCGTCGCCGATCAGCTTCTTGTTGCCGTAGCCGAGCTGGCCGAAGCTGCCGAAGCCCCAGCAGCGCACCACTCCGCCCTCGAGCAGTCCGCAGGTGTGGAAGTCTCCTGCGCTGATTGCCAACGCGCGGCGACCGAGTTTGGCGGGCCCGACTGAGCCGGGAGCCTCGTTGTCGCCGATGGCATCGGGGTTGCCGTAGCCGAGCTCGCCGAGGGTGCCCTGCCCCCAGCAACGCACCGCGCCGCCCCTTAGCACGGCGCAGGTGTGGGAGCCACCGGCGTCGATGAGGCCTGCCTGGAGGCTGCGCTCCCTCGAACCGGCCTGCTCTCCCGAGGCGCCCGGCGTCCAGACGATGGCGAGGACGAGGATCGCAAGGGGGGCGATTGCGACGAGCAGATTCGGACGCCCACGGCGCGCTCCATCGTTTCGACCCTCTCCTGCCATGGTCTCCCTCGCATTCGCGGATTGGTGATCGCTGGACTGACTCGACTATAGGGCGGTTTCGGCAGCCGGCAAGCTGATCGGCGATTTGTCGCGAGCCGGATGCTGCGGATTCGAAATTCAGGCGGGGGCGGTTCCGAGACCAGCCGCTCGTAGACCTCGGAGGTCTGCCCGGCGTCGACGATTCCGGCAAGAGCGTCCCACCAGTGCTGGATCGTCAGGATCGCCATCGCCGCATCGACCGAGTGGTCCTCCAGTGGCAGGCTCTCAGCGGTGGACTTCAGCGCCTCCACTGTCCCCTTCGGCCGCTGCGCGACCATCTCCCCCGACGGCTCGACCGCGACGACCTCGATATCGGTGGGCTCGTATGACCCAGCGCCGTCGCCGGCGTTGACGACGGTACGGGCGTCGGCCAGCGCCGATCTCAGCCGGGCCACGATCCTCGGGTCGGGCGCCGGTTCGCCGAGTAGCCGCGCCCAATGACGTCATATGCCTCGGAGCTCAAAGACCCTTTTTGCTCCGGGCTCTGATCCGGAACCGAGCGAAGTCGTCCTCTGCCGCGGTCCCCCTGCCGGGCTTGGAGTCGGGGTCTGGCACACCGGAGTGCTTTACCGACGCCGAGCCGGCGATCCGCCCGTTCCGCCTCACCGCGACCACCAGCGTCAGCCTCGGGGCCCCACCGGCGGCCACCCTGCCGATTCTCCAGTTGCGGCGCCTGCGGTTGTAGGTTCCCTTGCCGGGCCTGGCCGAGAGAAGCTTCAGCTTTCGCGGCAGTCTCAGCCTCACCACGACTCCGGGAGCCCGATCGGGGCCTGAGTTGCGAAGCTTCACGGCGAGGACGAGGCGCTGCCCGACCCGGGCCCGGGCACGGCCGGCGCCCGCCCTCAGCGAGAGATCGCCCACCGCCCCGCTCAGCTTCCCCCCAAGATGCACCGGACCGAACCCGCCCGGAGTCTCGTTATCGCCGATCGAATTCGTGTTGCCGTAGCCGAGTTGGCCGCTGAAGCCGGCGCCCCAGCAGCGCACCGCGCCACCTTTGAGCAGGGAGCAGGTGTGGAAGGAGCCGGCGCTGATCGCCACCGCTCGGCGCCCCGGTCCCAGGTCGACCGGGCCGACCGAGCCCGGAGTCTCGTTATCGCCGATCGAATTCGTGTTGCCGTAGCCGAGCCGGCCGTAGGTGCCGGCGCCCCAGCAGCGCACCCTGCCGCCCTCGAGCAGGGCGCAGGTGTGGGAGCCGACGCTGATCGCTACAGCCTTGCGGCCCAGGTTGACCAGGCCGACCGAGGCCGGGGTCTCGTCGTCGCCGATGGAGTTGGTGTTGGCGTAGCCGAGCCCGCCTGTTCCCCCATAGCCCCAGCAGCGCACCCTGCCGTTTTTGAGTAGGGCGCAGGTGTGACTTTCGCCGGCGCTGATCGCCACCGCTTTGCCACCCAGCTTCACCGGGCCGACCGAGCCCGGGGTCTCGTCGTCTCCGATGTTTTTCTTGTTGGCGTAGCCGAGCCGGCCGTCGCCGCCGTAGCCCCAGCAGCGGACTTTGCCGCCCACTAGCAGGGCGCAGGTGTGGGTGGTGCCGGCGCTGATCGCCACAGCCTTACCGCCCAGATCGACCTGGCCTACCGAGCCCGGCGTCTCGTCGTCGCCGATGTCATTCTTGTTGCCGTAGCCGAGCTGGCCGTAGAAGCCCTGGCCCCAGCAGCGGACCACGCCGCCCTCGAGCAGGGCGCAGGTGTGGGAGCCGCCGGCGCTGATCGCCACCGCCCTGCGGCCTAGTTTGACGGGGCCGACCGAGCCCGGCGTCTCGTCGTCGCCGATCTCGTCGGTGTTGCCGTAGCCGAGCCGGCCCTCGAAGTTGTAGCCCCAGCAGCGCACCCTGCCGCCGGCGAGCAGGGCGCAGGTGTGGTTGGTCCCGGCGGTGATCGCCACCGCTTTGCGGCCGAGGTTGACCGGGCCGACCGAGCCCGGGGTCTCGTCATCGCCAATCTTGTTGGTGTTGCCGTAGCCGAGTCGGCCCTCGTCGCCGCTTCCCCAGCAGCGCACCCTGCCGCCGGCGAGCAGGGCGCAGGTGTGGCTGCTGCCCGCGTCGAGGAGTCCGGCCTGCAGGCGCCGCAGTTTGGAGCCCGCCTGCTCCCCCGAGGCGCCCTGCGGCGCCAGCGCGACGATCAGGAGGAGCGCGCCGAGGAGGAGCGCGGCCAGGGCGGCCAGCCTCGGTCGGGCGGAAGGTGCGCCGTGTGCCGGATCCTGCTCCAAGGGCCCTCCCTCATAGTCGTCTCGTCGCTCCCCGCGGCGTTCCGACTATATATCCGCTTGGCGCCGGGTGAGATGGCGGCGGACGGGTTATTGAGCCCTATGCCTCGGAGCCCGAGAGCCCCTCGAATCTATTCACCCCTTGCCGCTCGACGCTCTGATCCGGAAACGGGCGAAGTCGTCCTCGCCTGCTCCATTGCCGGGCCTGGAGTCGGGTCGGGCTCGCTGGAGGGCCCAGAGCCGCTGCCCGGAAATGGCGCTCAGGCCGGAGCGCCCTCCGAGACCAGCCGGGCGTAGACGACCGAGGTCTGCTCGGCGATGTCGTTCCAATCGAAGCGCCGCAGATGGTCGTAGGCCTCGGCGACAAGCCGCCTGCCGAGCTCGTCGTCGGAGAGGACGCGGATCGCCACCTCGGAGAGCGCCTCGGGATCGCGGGCCCGGAAGCGCAGCCCCACCTCCTCATGGGGGACGACCTCGCGCAGGCCGCCGGTGTCGGCGACGATGCACGGGCAGCCCGAGGCCATCGCCTCCAGCGCCACCAGGCCGAATGGCTCATAGATCGAGGGCACGACGCAGACGTCGGCGATCGCGTAGAGCGAGTGCAGGACGTCGTCGCCGATCCAGCCGAGGAAGGTCCCGTGCTCGCCGAGGCCGAGCTCCTCCGCCTGCTTGTGAAGCTCGGCCTCGTGGGTCCCGGACCCCGCGACGAGGAAGCGGGTGCCGGGCACCTCGGCGACCAGCTTCGGCATCGCCTCCAGCGCGAGCTGAAATCCCTTCTCGTAGACGAGGCGGCCGATCAGCAGGACCAGCTTCTGATCGGGTTCGGCGAACTCGCCGCGCAGACGCCGCAGCTCGGCCGGGTCCTGGGGGCGCAGGTCCTCGGGATCTATCCCGTTGGGGATGACGCTGACCTTTGCCTCCTCCACTCCGAAGATGTCGACGATCTGCTCGCGCATGTAGTGCGAGCAGGCGATCACCCGCTCGGAGCGGTTTGTGATCCAGCGCTCGACCCCGTGGATGTAGGTCTGGGGGTGCTCGGAGACCCAGCCCTGATGGCGGCCGTGCTCGGTTGCGTGGATCGTGGTCACCAGCGGCACGCCGAAGCGCTTGGCGAGATGCGCGCAGGCGTTGGCGACGAGCCAATCGTGACCGTGGACGACGTCGAAGCTGTGGCTGTCGCCGAGCTCGACCCCGGCGGCCAGCATGTCGGAGTTCATCCGCTCCACCCAGGTGACGAACTCGCCCAGGTCGGTGGGGCGTTTGGGCTCGCGGATCCGGTGGATCGAGACCCCGGCAGCCTCCTCCTCGGCGGGCGACTCCTCCCCGCCGCGGGTCAGCACGTGGACATCGACGCCTGAGAAGACCAGCCCCTCGGAGAGCTTGCGGACGTGTCGGGCGAGGCCGCCCTCGATCAGCGGCGGATACTCCCAGGAGAGGATCAGGGCTCGGGTCAAGGCAGTCCCCAGGTGAGTGATTCCACGGCCGCGTGGACGCGCGTCAACCGGGTGCGCGGAGTCGTGGGATCACTCATCTACGGCCGCAGCAGGGGGGCGAGGTTTAGGTCCGGTGCCAGGGCTCGCATGCGAGGGTCGGGGGGCGGCGCGGTTGAGTCTATGGCCTCGAGCATCGCCCGCGAGTGGTTGACCGCCCTCAGGAAGGCGTACTCGCCCGCCTGGCGCCGCCCGTCCAGGAAGGCCCAATCGCTCGACTGGAGCGCCAGCAACTCGCGGGCCGCGCGCATCGCCGCGTCTCGGCCGAGTCCCTTCCCGGAGGCCCGAAGCAGCCTCAGCTCGCTGCGCCGCGCCGCCCACGCCAGGTCGGCGACGCGGGCCGAGTCCCAGGTGCGAAGGTCGCCCCCCTCCCCCCAGCTCGATGCCGGCAGCGGCCGAGCCCGGGGCTGATGCACATCCAGCGCCTGCGGCAGGGTGAGCAAGCGCATACCGTGCTCGGGCGCCGCTCGCAGGACCTCGGCCAGCCAGATCGGGCCCTCCGACCACCAATGGCCGATCAGCTCCGTGTCGACTGCGAAGACGAGCAACCCGCGATCCCCGCCGGCATCGCGGAATCCGCCGAGCCGGGCGGCGGCGGCGGCGCAGAACTCGGCCGCCTGGGCGCGAGCCACGGCCTCGGCCGCAGCTGGGTCATAGGGGCCGCCGCCGATCTTCCAGATCCTGGTTCCCCGCAACGACCTACCGGCGAATTGCGCGTGGGCCGGGTTCGACGGGTAGCCGTCCAGCGACCACAGCCACTGCACCGCCTCCCAATCGATCGTGAAGGCGACCGGACCGGCCGTGGTCCCAGCCGGTGCCAACGCCGCCGTGCCGGCCTCGTGGGCGCTCTGGTTGAGGCAGAACCAGCGCACCCCGTGCTCCTCGAGCCGCGACTCGAGCCCTGGGGCATAGGCGCATTCGGGCAGCCAGAAGCCGCCGTTCCAACCGAAGCGGCGCCGATGCGAGCGCAACCCGGTGTCGATCTGAAGGGAGGCGCCTGCCCGAGTCGCCAGCAACGGCAGCACCGCATGGGTCGCCGAGGAGGCGGCCAGGGCGACGCGGCAGGAGTCCTGCGCCTCCCGAAACAGCCCCAGCATGTCCCCCCCGCCCCGGTCGATCTGCTCCAGTGCCCGCCGGTAGCGGAGGAGCTCGTTCTCTGCCGCCGCACGGCAATCCGGGTCGAGGTCGCGAACGTCGGCCTCGGCGGCATCAACCCGGTGCTCGATCAGGAACTCCCGCAGCCGGCCCAACGTCGCCCGGTCTTCGAGCTGGTCCGCCAGCACCGGGGTCACCGTCATCGTCACGTCCCTGGCCACCTCCAGCACCGGCAGGTAGGAGCGGATCACCGCGTCGAACAGCCACTCCTCCCCGAACGGGTACGTCCCGAACCCCTCGACGTAGGGCATGTGGCTATGCAGGACGATCGCCAGGTCCCCAACGCCCTCGATGCTGCCCGAACCAGGGTCCGCGCTCGACACGATCAGGAGGTGCAGATCGCCAGGAAGTCCAGAGCGTCGTCCAGGTTGTCCGGGCTCAGCGCGAAGTCCGAAGCGGCTATCGCCGGTGTGAAGCGGTCATAGAAGGGCTTGGTGATGCGCAGGGCGCGATGGACGCGGTCCCAGCCGATCCGGATCGCCAACTCGTGCGCGCGCAGCTTGCGGGCGTGGAAGAGGCCGATGATCTCGACCCGGGAGAAGTGCGGCTCGAGCAGCTCCCGGTACTCGGAGATCGTGTACTCGCGGACGTGCCAGGGGTTGTCGGACTTCTCGGCCCCGGGCGGTGCAAGGGTGAGCCGGTTGGGGGTCGAGACGTAGGCGACCGGCGCCAGCCCGGCGAAGCCGCGCAGCAGCTCCCCCGGGCGCTCGACGTGCTCGATCGTCTGCAGGAAGACGATCGCGTCGCACGCTTGATCGAACTTCTCGACCAGCATCCGTTCGAAGCGCAGGTTCGGGCGCCGGTAGCGGAGCCGGGCGTGCTCGAAGGCCTCCGGGTTGGCGTCGACGCCGACCACCTCGCCGGCGGTTCGCGCCAGCACGCCCGAGCCGTAGCCCTCGCCGCAGGCCAGGTCGGCGACCCGCTGGCCCCGGCAGCGACGGGCCAGCCACTCGTAGACGACCAGGTGGCGGCGGAACCAGTAGTTCTCCTCGGGGAGGTCGGGGAGGGTGCGCTCGCCGGTCAGCGCCAGCGGCGGGACTCCGGGGGGTTGGTCCTGTTGGAGGTATTCGGGCAGATCCCGCAACCTAGACGATCGATCTCGACCGTCTGGCCGTATCGTTCCGCGCCATGCCCTCCGCCCCCGGCACCAGCGCCGAGCGCATCCGTGAGGTCAATACCGCCTACCACGACGTCGCCGCCGAGTCCTATGACTCCAAGTGGGGGATCGACTTCGGCGCCACCGGGCAGGCCCAGGTCCGGGCCAAGCTCCGCAAGGCCCTCGGGTCGCTTCCCCCGTCACGGTTCGAAGGGGCGCTGGAGATCGGCGCGGGCACGGGCTACTTCTCCCTCAACCTCCTGCAGATGGGGCTGATCGGTAGCGCCACCGCGACCGACATCTCCCCCGGGATGCTGGACTCGCTGGAGACCAACGCCGCCAGGCTCGGGCTCGCCGTCTCGACCGAGGTCAGCGATGCAGAACTGCTTCCCTTCCCCGAGAAGAGCTTCGACCTGGTCTTCGGCCACGCGGTGCTCCACCACGTCCCCGATCTCGAGCGCGCCTTCTCCGAGCTGCACCGCGTCCTGCGCCCGGGCGGGGCGCTTGCCTTCTGCGGCGAGCCCTCCCGCCACGGCGACCGCCTGGCGGCGATGCCGAAGCGGGCCGGGATGGCGCTGGCGCCGGCATGGCGCTCTGCGGTCGGCGCCGACCCGCTGCCGGTTGGGGGACCGCCTGACGAGAACGGGCACGCGCTGGAGCCCGAGGTGGACGTCCACTCGTTCTCTCCCGCCGAGTTGCGCGGCGCGCTCTCCCTGGCGGGCTTCGAATCGCCGCGCGTGCGGGGCGAGGAGCTGCTCGCAAACATCTGGGGCTGGGGTCTTCGCTCGGTCGAGGCAAGCGCCGAGCCCGCCTCGGTGCCGGTCGCCTGGCGGCGCTTCGCCTTCCGCAGCTACCTGGCGCTACAGCGCCTCGACGAGTCGCTGCTCGAACCGCGCCTGCCTCCACAGCTCTTCTACAACCTGGTCCTCTCCGCCCGCAGACCTGATCCGGGTCAGCCGAAGGTGAAGGCGTAGCCGGAGATCCCCGGCTGGAGGCGGAGGGTGAGCCGGTGGCTCCCGAACCGGGGCAGGTCGATCAGCCCGTAGAGGCGCTGGTCGTCGACCTCGACGGTGCCGTCCCGCATGTCGCTGCCGGCGAGCCGGTTCGGCACCGGCCTGCCGTCGAGTAGGACCCGCGCGCTGCGCGTCTGCGCGGGAGAGCCGAGCACCAGGAAGACCCGGCGGGCGCTGAACTCGAGATCGAGCGACGATCCCCCGGCGGCGGTGGCGCCCTCCGGCGCTACGGTCCAGCGACCGCCGTAGGCGAGCTGATTGGGCGCCAACTCCTCCGGGGGCCGATAGAGGTGGGTACCCGGCCGCGGCAGCTGCGCGAAGCCCTGCGCCCGGGCCAGCCCGAGGTAGCTCTCCGGGGTGAGCGCCGCCCTCGAGGGCACCTCGGCGCGAACCCGCGTCTCGGCACCGAGGCGCCGCGCCCCGCGCTCGGCCAGCAGGGAGCGGATCGCCCTCTCGGTCACCCCGTAGTTGCCCTCGCCGAAGTGGACGTAGCGGACCTTGCCCGAGGCGTCGATCAGGTATTTGGCCGGCCAGTACTGGTTTCCGTAGGCGTTCCAGGTCCCGTAGTCGTTGTCCTGGACCACGGGGTAGCTGAGTCCGTTGGCGCCGATCGCCTCCTTGACGTTCGAGGAGATCCGCTCGAACGGGAACTCCGGGGTGTGGACCCCGACCACCACCAGGCCGTCGCGACGGTAGCGCCCATACCAGGCCTCGACGTGAGGAAGCGTGCGCAGGCAGTTGATGCAGGTATAGGTCCAGAAGTCGATCAGCACGACCTTGCCGCGAAGGCCTCCGATCGAAAGCGGTCGCGAGTTGAACCAGTCGCCGGGATCGGTGAAGTCGGGGGCCCGGCCGAGCACCGGGAGCGAGTGGCCCGCCTCTGCCTGCGGGGCGCCCGCCTGCCGCGAGGCGGCTCGTTCCGACCCCCGCAGCGAGGCGAGGTCGTCGGCGATCGCCGAGCTGTCCTCGACGCCCTGGGTCGGGTTGACCAGGGCCGAGGGCGCATGGCGAGCAAGGAAGGTCTCGAAGCGGATGTCGAGGCTGGTCGCCAGCATCAGGGCGACGGCGATCATCACCACCCCCATCACCGGGTTAACCTTCCCCCGGATCGGCGCCAGGCGGTCGGTCAGCTTCCTGCCACCGAGCAGGATCGCGTAGAGGACCGCGCCGGTCCCCGCACCGTAGGCGAGGGCGATGATCAGCTTGGACGCCGTCAGATCCTGCGTGGCGGAGACTGTGATCACCCCGGCCAGGATCGGCCCGGCGCAGGGCGCGTACACGAAGCCGAGGCTGGCCCCGAGCAGCAGGCCCGACCAGAGCCCCTCGCCCCGCGTCGCCGGCGATCCTGCGACCAGGCGACTGGCGAAGGCCTCGATCCGGTCGGAGAGCGGCGGGATCAGCAGAATCAGGCCAAACGAGGCGAGGACGACGATCGCGATCGTCCGGGTGATGTCCTCGGGCAGTCCGAGGGCGTCGATCACGTAGACGAGCGCCACAGTGGCGAAGGTGAAGGAGAGGGTGAGGCCGGCGACCACCCCCAATGGTCGGCGCCTGCCGCCGGTGGTGCCCGCAGCGAGCACCGCGGGCAGGACCGGGAGCACGCATGGCGAGAGCGCGGTGGCCGCGCCCGCGATCAGGGCGAAGAGTATGAGCAGGAGCACTTGGTCTTCTTCCAGCTTCCCAGCGGGGCTTCGGGTCAGACTGTCCATATATCCCCTGAACCGGACGATCCCTTGGTAGTCCGTTTTACTGATAATCATATCAGGATGCGATAAATTGTCACCTGTTTGCAGGACGTGCCCCGGTTTTTTGATTGGC
>JBBRHQ010000098.1:0-9667 GCA_038222365.1 Solirubrobacterales bacterium | reverse complement strand
AGGCGCCGGGGATGATCGGCGCCGCGTCCTGCTCCAGCCACTGCTCCAGCAGGGAGCAGTACATGGCGCGGAAGTCGCTGGTGTGCCGGAGGTTGTCGTCCTCGTCGAGCTTGGCCAGCCCCGGGAACTCGCCGATCATCTCCCCCTTGGCCTTCGAGCCGACCACGAAGGCGCAGCCGGCGGCGCCGTGATCGGTCCCGGAGCCGTTCTCCTCGGGGCGGCGGCCGAACTCGCTCCAGACCTCGGTCAGGACGCGGTCCGCCAGCCCCCGGGCCTCGAGGTCGCGCTGGAAGGCGAGCAGGGCGTCGCAGGTCTGCCCGAGGTCCTCGCCGAAGTTCACGACCTGGTCGGAATGGGTGTCATAGCCCCCGGCGGCGTTGATCGTGACCAGATGAACGGGCAGCCCGATCGCGATCATCGCCGCCAGGCCGGAGAGGTTCTCGGCGAAGTAGCTGTCGGGATAGGCGACCGGGCTGGTGAAGCTGTCGAACTGCGCCAGCTGCTCCCGCAGGGCCTCGGTTCTCGCGGTCGCCTGGCGCGCCTGCTTCATCGCGCCGGAGTCCGACGGGAAGGAGCCGAAGCGGCTGAAGCTCTGGAACATCTCGTCGCTGACCGGCCTGTCCACACGCGCCCAGAGGTCGTAGTTGGTGACGGTCTCGACCGCCGCCACCGGCTTCGAGGCGGTGGCCAGGGTGGGGGAGAGCTCGCCGGCGAGGGAGAGTCCCTGGAGAGGGTTGTCGTCCTCTCCGCGAAGGTCGAGGTAGCGGCCCATCCAGCCGGTCCGGAAGCCGACCTCGACCTCGCCGATCTCATAGAAGTGACGCGAGGTGAAGTGCGACTGGTTGGGGCTGTCGTAGCCGATCGCCGGGAAGACCGAGACCTTGCCCTCGGAGTGCAGGGTCGCCAGCCCGGAGGCGGAGGGATGCCAGCGGAGCCCCGGGTCCTCGGCGAACGCGGTCCCGTCCTCCGGGGGGAGCGCCAGGGTCGGCCGCAGGGAGGCGTAGCGGCTGTCGCCGACCGGCGCCAGCAGGCTGAGCGCGTCGGCGCCGCCCTCCATGAAGACGGAAACGAGGATCCGATCGCTCTGCGCGGCCTGGGCGATCCCCTCCTCGAAGGCACCGATCGGCAGCTTGCTCGCACCGTAGACGGCGAGGGCGACGCCGGCGCTGCGAGAGAGGAAGCTGCGCCTGGTCAAGCCGGTCCCCGCGGGCAGCGGGACCCCGGCTTCCACCGCCGGCAGCCCGCGGCCGGCCTCGGCGGCGGCCGAGCGAATCAACTGCGAGCGGGTGAAGTCGCGGCAGCACTTGTGTGTGCTGGGGCGGGCGCTCATTGCAGCTGCATGTCGGGGGAGGCGGCGATCAGCTGACGCAGGGCGTTCTGGCGCAGGGCGAGGTAGGGCTGTCTCTGCCAGGGGGCGACAATCCGCGCCTCGACCCGCTTCGCGAAACCGACCAGCTCGGTCTGCTGCTCGGCGCGCAGGGCCGGCCAGCTCCAGGCGCCGAGCGCGCTGTTGAGTGCCTCGTCGACCGATTCCTGGTCGGAGTAGCTGTCGTCCCAGGCGTCGAAGTTGTGGCCCTCAAGGGCGTAGGCGGCTGTCGTCCATCGGGCCTTCATGGTCGAGGTGTCGAGCCAACGCGTGTCGTCCCAGCCGGAGACGTTCGGCGGCCGGAACAGCTGCTGGCCCATCTGGCCCGAGAGCCAGACCCAGCTCTCCGTGTCGATGCCGCGGCCAAGCGAGCGGAGCAACCCGGCGAGATAGACGACGGGCGGCTTGACCATCGGCTCGCCACGGTAGAAGTCGGGGTGCATGAGGATCGACTCGAGCACCGGCCGGATCGCGTAGTCGCGCTTCCTGTAGATCCCGATCAATTCCTTCAGGGTGTCGTTCGAAGGCGGGGTGGGGACGAAGTAGCTCCACAGCTTGGTGACGAAAAAGGAGGCGTGGCGCCTGTTCTCGACGCAGAGGCGGCAGGAGTCCCGCCAGTCCCAGCTGCCGCTGTGCCCGAAGATCGTCTTGCGGCCCTTGTCGTGGCGGTCCGCCTCGAAGCGGAAGTTGGTCATCCCGAGGTCGTCGTCCCAATCGGCGGTCCAGCCGGTCAGCGCCCGAGCGTTCTCGCGGACGTCGTCCTCGGTGTAGGCGTTGCGGTCGGCGCCGAGGGTGAACAGCTCCATCATCTCGCGCCCGTAGTTCTCGTTGGGCGCGTAGCGGTCGTTATCGATCCCGTTCAGCCACTGGAGCATCGCCGGATCGATCGTCACCGACTTCAGCAGGTCGAAGAAGGAGCCGAAGCCCTTGCGCCGGAAGAGGTTCGACTGGTTGATCATCTGCTGCTGGCGCGAGACGCCGTCGTTGGAGGTCGCGAACCAGTCGTGGAAGACCAGCGCCATGCGCTCGACCAGGGGGTGGTTGGAGCGGACCATCCGATCGAGCCACCAGAGGTGGTCGTGGCCCCAGGCGTCGGCGGGAGCGATCGGGACGCCCTCCCCGTCGACCGGCGCTGGCCCCTTCAGGACCGCGGGGCCGAAGGGGCGGGTGAGCGAGTGAACGGCCGCCTTCATCCCTTTCTTCGCCAGGGCCTCCGACTGGCCGGGTTTCGGCCCGAACCCGGCCCGGTTCAGCAGCCGGGTCGCCTCGAGGCGACCGAAGGGGCCGCCGTAGACCTTGAACTTCGACGGCCTGGCTGGATGGCGGGGCCGCTGTGGCCTCGGCACCGGGCGCGGCCCGGGCCCCCGGGCATGGGAATCGGCCGGTTTGTGGGCGTGGTGGACCCAGTAGGCGGTGCGGATCACCTTGCCATTTCCCTGATCGACCCACTTGAAGTGCCGATCGCGCCAGCCCTTCTTCTTCGGCCTCTTCTTGTGGCCGCGGGCGCGCAGGACGGTGGATGTCTGGGCAGTCGCCATGAAGGCAGGGAGCCGGCTCCGACGAGAGCCGTTGCCTGCTTTGTCGGTGCCGGGGCCCCATACCTTTAGGCTCCCTGGCCCACGCCTGGACGCTGCATCCAGGCGTGCTCTCGATGGGCTACGAGTATCTCGTCATCGCGCTCTCCTTCGGCCTTGCCACGGCGGTCATCGGCCGCGGCAAGGGCTCCTCCTTCTTCCTCTGGCTGGTCGTCGGCACGGTGCTGCCCCTGATCGGCCTGATCGCGGTGATCCTTCACCGCTCCGAGAAGGCCGAGCCCGAGCGTCGCTGCCCGACCTGCGGCAAGGTCCTCAAGCTCTACGTTCAGGTTTGCCCGCGCTGCGGCACCGACCTCTACCTTCCCGACGCGGCAGAGGTCCGGCGCCCGGCGGAGTGATTCTCCAGGCGAGCTGACGCCGCGGCGTCAGCGCAGCCAGGTACGGACGATCGCGTTGGCGAATCCCATTCCGTAGCGGACGACGGCGGGCTTCTTGGAATGGCCGCTGAGCCGCTTGACCACGGTGACCGGCACTTCAATCGCGGGGATGCCGCGCTTGATCGCCTCGATCATGAACTCCGATGTGTGGAACTGCTCCTGGCGGAGGACCAGCTGGGGGAGCACCCCGGCGCGGACCGCGCGGTAGCCGTTGGAGCAGTCGGTGACGTGGGTGCGGGTGATCAAGGAAACCATCCGGTTGAAGAAGACGATGCCCATCTCGCGCGCGACGTGGCCCTGGTCGGCATGCCCGAGCACGCGGGACCCGTGGGCGAGGTCGAACTCGCCGGCGAGGACCGGCTCGACCAGGCGCGGCATCTCGGAGGGCAGGTGCTGGCCGTCCGCATCGATCGTGACGACGATCTCCGCCCCGGCGTCGACCATCAGCCGGTAGCCCGTCCGCAGGGCGGCGCCACCGCCGCGGTTGATCACGTGGCGGGCCACCGCGGCGCCGTGCTCGGCGGCGACCTCGCCGGTGCGATCGCGCGAGCCGTCGTCGACGACCAGGATCGCGGTGCCGATTCCGCAGACCTCCTCCGGGATGCGGTCGAGGACATAACCGATGTTCTCGGCCTCGTTGTAGGCCGGGACCAAGATCCCGATGCGGCCACCGAAGCGCTCCGGCAGCCCGGTTTGGCGGAACTCGTCGGAGGCGATGCCTTCGAGCACCGCGGACAACTCGCGCGAGTTGCGCGCCGAGACCGAGAGCGCCCGCAGGATCATCAGGAACAGGACAAAAATCGCAAATACCGCGAGGCCGAGGATGCGACCGCCGTTGCCTCGCTGGAAGGAGAACGCCTCGAGCAGTCGATCGGTCAGCTCGGTCCCGGAGACGATCGCCAGCCCCGCCCCGGCGCCAAGCAGGATGAGGACGTCGACGTTTCGCAGCGCGCGCCGACGGGCGATCGCGAAGGCGATGATCGCGAAGGCGATGATCAGCCCCGCCGCGCGCAGCGCGGTGAGCTCGGGGGGATGGAGGTTGGCGAGGATCATCGGAGTCCCTTGGCCACGGCGGCGGGGCTGGCGCGCGCCCGGGCGATTTGAGGATAGGCGGGGGGGAAGCCGGAACCGAGCCCCGCCCGGCCGTGGGCGCCGCCCTGCGGGTCGCCGCGCTCCCTCAGGCGCGGACTCCGCCCTGTGCCGCGGCGCGACGGCGCTCCGGCCCCTCGCGGCGAGAGCGAATCCAGGCGACCCCCTCGCCGGCGGCAGTCGCCGCCAGCGGCATCACCAGGGTCATGAGGATCTCGTTGCGGCGGTTGGCGGCGAGGCTGACGGCGCCGATCGCCGTGATCGTCGCGATCGGGATCGCGAAGGCGATCGCTTCCCAGCGGCGCCGCCAGGCGAGCAGCGCCAGCCCCGCCAGGGCGAGGGCGAGCAACAGACGCTGGGCGGCCCGCCCGGCCACCGAGTCCATCGCCGGCCCGACCCCGGTGCCCCACATCCGGGCGACCTTTCGGATCACCATCGCCGCGTACTCGAGGGGGTGATCGGCGATGTCGTCGCGCAGGTTCTGCTTGCCGATCTTGCCCAGCGCGGTGTCGCGGGGCAGCTCGGAATAGCGGCGCGCAACCCGGTCAAACAGCGGCACCGGGTCGACCCGGTCCAGTGCCGGCGAGCCAGGCTCGAGATCGCGCCCGAGAAAGCGCTGGACGAGGATCGCCTTGACCCGCTGGTAATCGCCGTCGGCGGGCAGGTAGCTGCCGACGTAGAGGGCCTTGCCGCCACCGGTCGAGAGCGGCACGAAACGGTCGAGGACGACGTAATTGCGGATCGTCCAGGGGAGCACCGGGACGAGGAAGGCCGCCACCAGCAGGAGGGTGACGAGGACGCCGCTTCGCGCGCCGCCCCGCCGCCACCCACGCACCAGGGCGAGAACGGCGAAGGCGGCGCCGACCACCAGGTACTCCGGCCTGATCAGCGCCGTCAGCCCGAAGAGGAACCCCGGCAGCAACCAGGCCCCGGGCCGGCGCCGCTCGTCTGCCCAGAGGAAGGCGAGCACCGCCGCCGGCAGGGTGAACAGCGCCGGCGGCTCGCTGAGGATCGCACCGGTGCTGTGGATGAACGGCGGGTAGACGGCGACCGCCCCGGCGGCGAGCAGCCCGCTCGCCCTCGAGGAGAGCCGCAGGCCGAGCGCGAAGACGACGAGGATCCCGAGGCAGCCGAGGATCGTGTTGAGGATGCGCACGGTGCCCTCCCGCACCCCGCCGGTCGCGTAGAAGGAGGCCGCGTAGAGCAGCGGCGCGCCGGGGGACCAGTCGCTGGTGTACATGAAGCCGGGGCTGCCGTAGGCACCGTCTTCATAGAGCGAGCGCGAGAGGTCGAGGTAGGCCGCGGCGTCGTCCCCGGGGCGCTCGATCGGGTTGACGACGCGATCGGCCCGCAGCGCGAAGCCGACGACCAGGATCAGCGCCAGGAGGATGACCGTGCCGCGCCCGTAGCGCTGCGGGATCCCGCGGATCCAGCCGCTTGTCGAGTCGAGGACTCCGGTCACCAGATGGTCGAATCCGATTTGACGTGCCCGCGGGGGCAGCGCGGGCCAAGCTGGGCGCTGCACGCGGCCGAAGCAGGTAGCAGCGCTGCCTGCGAGGTCGTGGGTGGCGATCCAGCGCCGGGCTGCGCTGTCAACCGGGGGTGCGGCAAGGAGGAATCGGGCATCCCGCGGCCAGGCTAGACGGTCGGTCGGGGGCCTGGCCCGGGCGCCGGCAGGCGTCGGCGCAACAGGTCGAAGCACCAGAGCGCGCCCGTCCCGGCAAGCGGGGCGATCAGCGGCATCGCCACAAGCACCCGCCGGGGTGAGGCCACCAGGACCAGGCCGACCAAGGTGATCGAGAGCAGGATCGCGCCGATCAGGAGCGCCTCGAAGCGCCTCGCCGCGATCAGCACCGCGAGGCCGATCGCGCCGAAGGCGATCAGCAGGAAGTGGAGCAGCGCCCAGACCGGCTCGTGCATCACCCCGCGGGGGCCGTGCAGCCAGAGCAGGTTGAGCTTGTTGGCGAGGAAGCCCGCGTAGCGCCAGGGCTCCTCCGTGAGGTCGTGCCAGAGCTGGTCGCGGCCCATCCGGGCCAGGGCGACGTCGCTGTCGAGACCCGGATGTCGCCGCGCCGCCAGCGCCGCCAGGATCACCTCCAGGGTCGGGGGCTCGGGCACGGTGGTCGTCAGCCGCCGGCGGATGGCGGGGTTTCGTTCCAGAACCGCCTCGCCGACCTTCTCCGGGTCCCCCCCGGAGGGCAGATAGGTGCCGGCGAAGAGGACCTGGCCGCCGCCGGTGGAGATCGGCACGAAACGATCGAGGACGATCAGGTTGCGGACCGTCCAGGGCGCGACCACGATCGCGACTCCGGCCAGCAGCACGGCCGCCTGCGCGAGCGCCGGCCCGGCTCCCCGGGGACGCAGCGAGCGGGCGAAGACGATCAACGCCACGAGGACGGCGATCGCCAGGTACTCGGGCCGCACCATCGCCGTGGCTCCGAGCAGCAGTCCCGGCCCCAGCCAGCGGGCGGCGCCGGGCCGGTCGGCCGCCCGCAGGATCGCCAGGACGGACCCCGAGAGCAGGGTGGCGCCGAGCGGCTCGGTCATCAGCATCCCGCCGTACTCGAGCAGGGCCGGATAGACGGCGAGCGTCGCGGCGGCGATCAACCCGGCGGCGGGGCCGGCCAGACGGCGGCCGATCAGGTAGGCGAAGAGGACCGAGAGCGATGCCAGCAGGGCCAGCACCACCCGCGCCAGCCTGGCGTCGACGCCGCCGCTCGCCCGGTATAGGCCCCCGACCAGCAACGGCAGCCCGGGGGAGTAGTTGCTTGCCGGCTGCACCTGGGCGGGCGTGAAGGCGCCGCGCTGGCTGAACGAGCCGTTTTGTTCGAGGCCGCGCGCGATCCGGGCGTAGGCGCGGGCGTCGAGGACCTGGGGCTCGTAGGGGTCCCAGGCGTAGCCGATCCGAAGCGCGGCGCCGGCCAGCAGGATCGTCACCAGCACGGCGAATCCGGCGCGGCCGCCGTTGCGGGCGGCCAGGCCCGCGATCCGGCTGCGGAACGCTCCGCGGCTGTGTTCGACCCCCGGCGGCACCGGCCTCGATGGTAGTCGCGGCGCGGAACGGATCGAGACGTTGACGCCGAGGCGATTCGCTACCCTCCCGCGCCATGCGCGTTCTGATTCTCGGGGGCGACGGCTATCTCGGCTGGCCGACCGCCCTGAGGTTCTCGGCGCGAGGCCATGAGGTCTCCGTCGTGGACAACTTCTCCCGGCGGCGCTGGCACCGCGAGAACGGGACCGACTCGCTCACCCCGATCCGCAGCCTCGACGAGCGGATCGACGCCTGGCGGGAGATCTCCGGCGATCAGATCCGCCGCTACGTCGGCGGGGTAGAGGACGGGGATTTCCTCGACGGAGTGGTCGCGGAGACCCGCCCCGAGGCGGTCATCCACTACGGGGAGCAGCCCTCGGCCCCTTACTCGATGATGTCGCGCGAGCGGGCGGTCGAGACCCAGCACACCAACGTGATCGGCACCCTCAACCTGCTGTTCTCGATCCGCGACCACGTACCCGACTGTCACCTGGTGAAGCTCGGCACGATGGGGGAGTACGGCACCCCGAACATCGACATCGAAGAGGGGTTCATCGAGATCGAGCACAAGGGGCGACGGGACACCCTGCCCTTCCCGAAACAGCCCGGTTCGCTCTATCACTGCTCGAAGGTCCACGACTCGACCAACATCCACTTCGCCTGCCGCACCTGGGGCCTGCGCGCCACCGACCTCAACCAGGGCGTCGTCTACGGAGTCGAGACCGAGGAGACGGCCCGCGACGAGCGGCTCCTGACCCGCTTCGACTACGACGAGGTCTTCGGCACCGTGCTCAACCGCTTCTGCCTGCAGGCGGTGATCGGACACCCACTCACCGTCTACGGAAGCGGCGGGCAGACCAGGGGGTTCCTCAACGTCCGCGACACCCTGCGCTGCGTCGAGCTGGCGGTCGAGAACCCGGCGGCGGGGGGCGAGTTCCGGGTGTTCAACCAGTTCACCGAGCAGTTCTCGGTGGAACAGCTGGCCGCGCTGGTCATCGAAGCCGGCCGCCACCTCGGCTTCGAGGTCGAGACCCGAACCTATGAGAACCCTCGGGTCGAGCGGGAGCAGCACTACTACAACGCGACCCACACCAAGCTGCTCGACCTCGGTCTCGAGCCGACCCTGCTCGGTGAGGAGCTGGTGCAGTCGATGCTGCACTCGATCGAGCGCCACCAGGACCGGGTGATCGCCGACGCGATCGAGCCGCAGACCCGCTGGAACCCCGCCGCCGAGCCCGTCTCGGACGCGGTTTCCCCGCTCGCGGCGAGCCAGTAGAGAGCCCGGTTTCGGCGCTCAAACACCCTGCTGGCAGGCACGGGGCCGCTGCTACCATCGCCTCTCCGCGATGAGAGCCGCCGACGCACTGATGGAATCACTGAAGGCCGAGGGTGTCGAGCACATCTTCGGGATCCCCGGCGGCGCAAATCTCCCCACCTACGACGCGCTCGTCGACGCCGATCTCGACCACATCCAGGTCCGCCACGAGCAGGGTGGCGGCCACGCCGCCGAGGGCTACGCGAAGGCTTCCGGACGGGTCGGCGTCGCCTTCGCCACCTCGGGCCCCGGGGCGACCAACCTGGTCACGGCGATCGCCGACGCGATGATGGACTCGGTGCCGACCGTCTTCGTCACCGGGCAGGTGCGGACCGAGTTGATCGGCACCGACGGCTTCCAGGAGGCCGATGTCCTCGGGGCGACGATGCCGTTCGTCAAGCACTCCTTCCAGGTCACCGACCCGCGCCAGATTCCCGAGTACGTCCACGAGGCGTTCCACGTCGCCGCGACCGGCCGCCCGGGCCCGGTGCTGATCGACGTCCCCCAGGACCTCTCGCGGGCCGACATCACCTACGAGCCGCGCACCGACCCGGTCGAGCTGCCCGGCTACAAGCCCTCGGTGGAGGGGAACATCAAGCAGACCCGGATCGCCGCCAAGGCGCTCGCCAACGCCAAGCGGCCGGTCTTCTACACCGGCGGCGGGGTGATCAACGCCAACGCCTCCGAGGAGCTGCGCGAGCTCTGCCTCAGCGACAACTTCCCGGTGACCTCGACCCTGATGGGCCTGGGTGCATTTCCGGCGGGCCACGAGAACTGGCTGGGGATGCTGGGCATGCACGGCACCCGCACCGCGAACTACACGATGGACAACGCCGATCTGATCGTCGCCGTCGGCGCCCGCTTCGATGACCGGATCACCGGCAAGCTCGCGGA
>JBBRHQ010000097.1:0-9668 GCA_038222365.1 Solirubrobacterales bacterium | reverse complement strand
GAGCGAGGCCGACATCAGCGCGCAGGCGATCAACACCCAGCTGAGGTCGGAGCGGACGATGCTGGCGACGACCTGATCGACGCCGATCTTGTTCGCCGCGAGGGCTGTGAGGCCGAGGCCGAGGATCGCGGCGACGCCGAGGCCGAGGCGCCGGGCGACGCTGCGCCGTCGGCTGCCGTTCTGCACCAGGACCGGATCGAGAGAGGGCAGGCGCTCGGCCGGGCGGCGTGGCCGGCCGTCGGCGGGGGCGAATCCGCCGCGGCGGGCAATCCGCTCCCCGGCGCTCTCCGGGGCGGGAGCCTCGATCGCGCGCTCGTAGACCGAGCTGACCCGGTCGGCGACCCGCGGCCAGGCGTAGCGCTCGGCGCTGATCCGGGCGGCCTCTCCCATCTCCCGCAGGCGCTCGGGCGCGTGCTGGGCGCGTTGCAGCTCCTCGGCGAGACGCTGCGGGTCGGCGGGTGGCACCAGCACGCCGTCGAGGCCGTCGGTGACCACGTCGCTGTAGCCGGCGATCGCCGAGGCGATCACCGGGGTGCCGGCGGCGAAGGCCTCGGTCAGCACCATGCCGAAGCTCTCACCGGAGAGCGACGGGGCGCAGAGCACATCGGCTCGATGGAGCTCCTGCCACAGCTCCTCCTCGGAAACCCGGCCGCGGGCCTCGATCGAGCCCATCAGCTCCGGGTCCGGGAGGGAGCGGAGGACCTCGTCCTCGCCGGCGCCGATCACCGTCAGCCGCGCCGGGGCGTGGTCGACAAGCGCGCCGAAGGCGGTGAGCAGGAAGGAAAGGCCCTTGCGCTCCTCGGGGCGCCCGACGAAGAGGATCCGGAACTCCTCGCCCACCGGCTTGGGGTCCTCTGGCGAGGAGGAGATGTCGACTCCGTTGGGGATGATCTCGTAGTGACCGCCGAACCAGCGCCTGCCGGTCCACTCGGCGGCCTCGGAGACGGCGATCTTCGCCGAGAGCTTGTTGATGACGCGTCGGGCGCCGAGCAGAGTGGCGGCGTAGTTGGGGATCGCCTTGGTCGAGTAGGCGTGGAAGGTGCCGACCACGGGGGTCTCGGAGTGAAGCGCCGTATCCCATCCGATGACCGGAGCGATCGGCTCGTGGACGTGGATCACGTCGAAGTCCCCCTGGCGCAGGGCACGGCGGGTCGCGGTGACGCCCTCCGGGAACAGCGAGAGGTTGGAGACGGCGCCATTGGCGCCGATCCCGACGGTGCGCCCGACCGGAATCAGGTAGTCGGGAGCATCCCTGAGCTCGGCGGGGACGCGGTGGAGGGCCTTGCTGAGGCGGTCGGGTGGATCGAAGGGCGCAATCACCCTGACGTGGTCACCGCGGCCGATCAACTCCTCGGCAAGCGCTTCCACATGACGATTCACACCGCCCCGATAGCTCCAGGAATATGGCGATACGAGGGCGATTCTCACTGTCGTTAAGGGTAGTTGATGTTCCGGTGGCGGATTGTGACGACGCCCACGCAGGGTTGCCGCGGGCAGAACCCAAGAAAACCCCTCTCCAGGGCTCCGGTTACCCGTTCTCCACCGCCTCTATTCGTGCCTGGGCGCTCGATTCCGCCTGCTCGGCCCAGACAAAGCCCCCGAAGGCCAGTAGATAGGCGGTGCCTACTTCGAGCAGCAGGGCGCCGGAATCGTTGGCGAGGGTGCCGAGCGCGGTCGCCGCGACGGCGCCGGCGAAGGCCGCCCCGAGCGCCGGGGATCCCTCGAACCAGGCGCAGATGCGGCGTCGCTGGAAGACGGCCACTGCGATCGTCGCCAGCAGGGCCCAGAGCACCGGCGAGGCGGCGGCGCGCCCGAAGCTGATCGCCGAGAGACGCAGGCGGCGCTCGGCCACGTCGGCGAGATCTCCGAAGCCTCCCGCGTTGAGCACCGAGCGTGTCAGATGGGCATCGCCGCCGGAGACCAGGTCGATCAGCGCCAGCAGGGCCAGAGCCAGGAAAGGCACAGCAAGCGCCAGCAGGGCCAGGGAGCGGCGCCCGCTGATCACCGCCGCGGAAACGGCGGCGCCAGCCGGGAAGACGATCGCGGCGCCGACGTCGGCGCCGAAGCGCCCGGCGGCGAAGACCAGGGCCAGCGGGACGGCGACGGCGAGGAAGGCGATCGCCGCACCCCGGCGGGAGATCCCGGCGGCGAAGCCGGCGAGCGCGGCGCCGGTGCCGATCAGGATCAGGGGGGCGAGGATCGCCTCCAGCTCGTTGCCGATCCCATAGAAGCGGACTCCGCCACCCGGGTTGGGCCCGATCAGCGAGAGCGAGGTCAGCGGCGAGCCGGCGATCACATCGATCGCGCAGGGCGCCGTGGTCAGCACGCAGGCGACCGCGAGCGCCCTGTAGCCGGGCAGGGCGGCGAGCGTCAGGGCGGCCAGAGCGGGGCCGCCGAGTGCCAACAGCAGCCCTTCGACGGCTCCGCCCGGCCGCAGGGCGGCGCCGAGCAGGAGCAGCAGGGGCAGGTAGGCGACCGAGAGCGCCAAGAGCCGCAGCCCGGTGCGGCCGCGGCGAAGCGCGGCGGCCAGCCCGGTGGCGAGGGTCCAGGCGAGCAGGCTGAGGCCCACCACCGAGGCGCGCCGGGAGGGAATCTCGGCAAGGCGCTTCCCGAGCGATGCGACCTCGCCGAAGTCGGGGCTGCCCTCGGTATGGATCGCGGTGCCGCTGATCTCATCGGGGACGGGCAAGCCGAGCCGCTCGAGGATCGTCGGGCCGAGGTCGGTGGAGATCACGTAGCCGTCTATCCGGGTGCTCTCGGAGGTCAGGTTGCCGTCGAAGCCCGCGCCGGCGATCCCGAGGGCGAGCTGGGAATGCCCGGCAGGGGGCGGACGCTCCAGCGCGATAAGCAGATCCTCGCCACGGAGGCCACGGGCGAGCGCGGGCAGCTGCCCGGTGTCGGCTTCGACGACGCTCACCGTGGGCCGGCAGCTGGTGCGCCGGCAGGTTGCCGGCAGGCGGTGGAGGCGGCCGCGGCGATCGGCCGCGAGCAGCGCCGGCACCCTCAGCCCGGGGGCCGCCGCCGACTCCCCCGCGCCGAGCGAGGCGGCGAACAGCCCCGGGACGATCTCGGCCGGCGCCGACTCGGCGCGAGCCACGGCGCTCCTCCAGCCCCCGACCCGGTGCCCGCCGGGCTCGAGCCTGGGCAGATCGGAGTCATAGAGCGAGTCGAAGACCCTGTTGCCCTGGGTGATGTCGAGGTAGGTCTGCTCGGGGGAGACCTCGCCGAGGCCGGCGCTGAGCAGGCCGGGCGAGATCCCCGGCACCCGCTCGAGGGCGGATAGCCGGGTGCCGTTGGGCAGCAGGGCGAGCGTCACTCGCGGCTTCGCGGCCGCGAGGGCGGGTCCACCGAGGCAGCCGGCCGCCCAGAGCAGGGAGGCGGCGAGCGCTATTTTGGGAAGCACCGTGGCCGGCCGGACTTTCGCGAAATTCACGTTCTTCAAGCTCGATCCCGCCTGGCGGCGCCTCGACGATGAACGGCGCGCCGCCGACAAGCTCGAGTTCCTCGCCGCCTGCGAGGACTTCGGCCTCGACCGCTCGCTGCGCGCCTACTCAACCATAGGCACCCGCAGCGACGTCGACCTGCTGGTGCTCAGCCAGAGCCCGGCCCTCTCCGACATCCACAATTTCCACGTCGTCCTCGGCCAGAGCGGCCTCGCCAAGTGGTCCACCACGCCCCACTCCTTTCTCTCGATGACCAAGGCCTCTCCCTACTCCGAAGAGGAGTCGGTGCGTCCGGAGATCTGCGTCTCGGAGCGCAAGTACCTCTTCCTCTACCCGATGGTCAAGCAGCGCCGCTGGTACGGGTTGCCGCTGGAGGAGCGCCGGCGAATCATGCGCAGCCATATCGAGGTCGGCCGTCGCTACCCCGAGATCGCGGTCAACACGACCTACTCCTTCGGCCTCGACGACCAGGAGTTCGTGGTCGCCTTCGAGGGCGATGACCCGGGCGAGTTCCTTGACCTGGTCAACGAGCTTCGCCCGACCGAGGCCAGCGAGTACACCGAGCGCGAGACGCCGCTGTTCACCTGCATCGCGATGAGCGTCGGCAAGGCCCTCGACGCCCTCGACGGGATGCCGGTGAGCGCGGTCGAGCCCGCCCGGCTCGCCTAGGCCCGGGGCACCATTCCCTATCCTTCCGCGTTCGAATGAGCGCTCCCGGGACAACTGAGAACCCGCTCCGCGTGGCGATCATCGGCGCCGGCCCCTCGGGGTTCTACGCCGCCGAGCACATCCTCAAGGATCCCGAGACCCACGCCCAGGTGGACCTCTTCGACCGCCTCCCCACGCCGTTCGGCCTGGTCCGCGGCGGGGTCGCCCCCGACCACCCCAAGATCAAGTCGGTGATCCGCGTGTACGAGAAGACCGCGGCCCGCGACGGCTTCCGGTTATTCGGCAACGTCAAGGTCGGAAAGGACATCGAGGTCTCCGACCTGGCGCGCCTCTACCACGCGATCGTCTTCACGGTCGGCTGTGAGACCGACCGACAGCTGGGGATTCCCGGCGAGGATCTCCCGGGGAGCCATGCGGCCACCGCCTTCGTCGGCTGGTACAACGCCCATCCCGACTACGCCGTGCAGGAGTTCGACCTGAGCTGCGAGCGGGCCGTGGTGATCGGCAACGGCAACGTCGCGATGGACGTCGCCAGGATGCTGGCCCTGACCGACCGCGAGCTGCGCGAGACCGACACCGCCGAACACGCGATCGAGCTGCTCGGCGGCAACAAGGTGCGCGAGATCGTCGTCCTCGGCCGGCGCGGCCCCGCGCAGGCCGCCTTCACCAACCCCGAGATCAAGGAGCTGGGCGAGATGCACGACGCCGACGTCGTCGTCGATCCCTCCGAGGTCGAGCTCGACCCGGCCAGCCAGGCCTACCTCGAATCCGAGGAGGCCAACAAGACGACCCGGGTCAACGTCGAGACGCTGCGGGAGTTTTCCCGGCGCGAGCCGCAGGGCAAGCCGAAGCGAATCGTCCTTCGCTTCCTCTGCTCCCCGGTCGAAATCCTCGGCGACGGCAAGGTCGAGGGGGTGGTGATCGGCCACAACGAGCTGACCTCAGAGGGCGGCGCCTTGCGGGCCCGCGACACCGGCGAGCGAGAGCAGCTCTCCTGCGGGCTCATTCTGCGCTCGGTCGGTTACACCGGGATCCCGATCGAGGGCGTCCCCTTCGACGACCAGAGGGGCACGATCCTCAATGACGGCGGCCGGGTGCTCGACTCCCACGACGGCGGGCAGAAGCGCGGCCACTACGCGGCGGGCTGGATCAAGCGCGGCCCCTCCGGGGTGATCGGCACCAACAAGAAGGACGCTCTGGAGACGGTCCGCCACCTGCTCGAAGACGCCGCCTCGGGCGCCCTGCTGGAGCCACCCTCCCCGGAGCCGGCCGCGGTCGAGGAGCTGCTCGCCGAGCGCGGCGTCCGCTTCGTCAGCTTCGAGGACTGGCAGGCGATCGACGAGGCCGAGGTCGGCCGAGGCGAGCCCCACGGCCGCCCCCGGGTCAAGTTCGTCCGGGTCGAGGAGATGCTCGACGTGCTCGGTCAGCGGGTCGGCTGATGGCCGACCTCTCCGAGATCCAGGCGATGATCGAGAGGGCTCTGCCGGGCGCCGAGGTCGAGGTCTCCGACCAGACCGGGACCGCCGATCACCTGGAGGCGGTCGTCGTCGCGCCCCAGTTCGAGGGGCTCTCGCGGATCGACCAGCACCGTCTGGTCAAGGAGGCGGTGCGAGAGCGGATGGAGGACGGCGCGATCCACGCCCTCACCCTGAGGACGACCGCGCCGGGCAGCTAAGATCGGCGCATGGCGGAGAACGATTTCAAGGAACAGGTCGAGCGGCTGATCGCCGACAACCAGGTGCTGCTGTTCATGAAGGGAACCCCGGAGACGCCGCGCTGCGGCTTCTCGATGCGGGTGGTGCAGATGCTCGACTCGCTCGAGGTGGAGTACGGCGCGATCGACGTGCTGCCGGCGCTCGAGCCTCTGCGCGAGGTGACCGGCGAGATCTCCGACTGGCGCACCTTCCCGCAGCTCTACCTCAACGGGGAGTTGCT
Source organism: Solirubrobacterales bacterium (assembly GCA_038222365.1). Classification (GTDB taxonomy): domain Bacteria; phylum Actinomycetota; class Thermoleophilia; order Solirubrobacterales; family 70-9; genus JBBRHQ01. Next base: position 3,621 of record JBBRHQ010000097.1, on the reverse strand, counting down.
CGGCGGCGCCGACATAGTCGGGGAGATGTATGAGTCGGGTGAGCTGGCCGCGGCGCTCGGGGTCGAGCAGGCCGAGGCCGCCGCTCCGGCGGCGACCGAGCCCGCGCAGGGACCGCCGCTGCAGATCGACAACCCCTCTGGTTGACGAGACAGCCCCGGATGAGGGCGCCGGCCGCGATCGCAGCGATCGGGGCGCTGATTCTCGGCGGCTGCGGCGGTGGTGGGGCGACGACGGCGCCCTCGCCCCAGGCCTCCGGAATCGCCCCGCCGCAGGCCGGGGAGTCCTGGGCCGATCTCGCCGCCAAGGTTCCCGCTCCCGCCGAGCGTGGCGAGGTGGCGCGGGTGCTGCGAACGATCGCCTCCGGCGACTCCCTCCCATACGAGCAGGACGGAGGCGTCTTCGGAAACCGCGAGGGCCATCTCCCCGACCTGCCCGCCGGCCTGCTCTACCGCGAGTACACGGTGCCCACCCCGGGGAGCTCGGATCGCGGCGCGAGGCGGCTGATCGTCGGCGACGACGGCAGCGTCTACTACACCAGCGACCACTACTCCAGCTTCACCCGCCTCGATGAGTGAGCCCGCCGCCGCAGCGCTGGCCCTGCTCGAGGCAGATCCGGCGGTCCGGGTCCTCGCGGACGAGTCATCGCTGCCGCCCGAGGCCGGTTCCGGCGAGATCCGCGCCCGCATCTCCGGGGCCGGGATCAGCGGCGAGGAGGAGCTCTTCTCAGCTCTCGCCGCCGAGCTCTCCTTCCCGGAATGGTTCGGCGCCAACTGGGACGCGCTCCTCGACTGCCTGCGCGACCTCGGTCGGGGCGGGGACGGGCCGGCCGCCGTCACCCTCCTGGTCGAGGACGCGAAGGCGCTGTTCGCCGTGGCGCCGCGCCTCGCCGGGCTGCTGGTCGAGACCTGGGTGATCGCGGCGCTCTGGTGGGCGCAGCGAGGAGTCCCCTTCCGCCTGGTGCTGCTGATCGAGCCTGAGAGGCGCTAGACCGCGGCCTGGTCGGCCGCATCCTCGCGGACCTGAAAGGAGGATCCGCAGCCGCAGGCGGCGACCACGTTCGGGTTGTTGACCTGGAAGCCGGCGCCCTGGAGGCCCTCGACATAGTCGACCTCCGAGCCGAAGACGAACTGTGCGCTGACCTTGTCAACGATCACCGCGACCCCACTTTCCTCGAACACGTGGTCGTCATCCTTGGCCTTGTCGAAGGCGAGCGCGTACTGGAAGCCGGAGCAGCCTCCACCGCGGACGGCCACCCGGAGTGCCTGCTCATCGCCCTCCGAGGAGCCCAGAAGCTCGTTGATCTTCTCCGCCGCCTTCGGCGTCAGGGTTATCGCTGTGCTGGGCGTATCGCTCATGGCTTCACATGGTAAAGCACAGTGCAGGCATCAGGCATCAGGACGCGCGGTCGCCGTAGCGGTGCTCCAGGTATTGGCGGATCCGGCGCGAGTCGTGGATCACCTCGTCGCCGTCGATCAGCACCGGCACCCGTTGCTGCCCGGTCAACTCGACGATCTCGGCCCGCCGGGACCGGCTCTGGGGGACCCGCTCGGTGCGGTAGGCCAGCGAGTGGCGGTCGAGGCCGCGCGCCACCGCACCGCAGGGGCAGAGGAAGTTGGTCGGCACCCGGCAGCGGTAGAGGACCCTGCCCTCGCCCCCATCCTGCGGGGGGCCTTCGCTCATCGAGGCGTCAGCCGGTCGCCGAGCTGCAGGGCGCGGCCGAAGGCTCGCAGGACGAGGTCGCTGCGCGGGGCGCGGCCGACCCGGTCTCCCAGCTCCTCCATCTGCCAGCGGACGGCCGCCTCGAGGGTCTCCTCGTGGGGGCGCGGCTTGAAGCCGAGCTCTTTCTTTGCCTTGGTGCAGCGATAGGTCCACCATTGCGAGGCGGAGATCAGCTCGTCCTGGCTGACCGGAGGCGAGATTCCCACCCAGCCGGCCATCTCCACGGAGGCCATCGTCAACCCGAAGGGGACCTTCAGGGGAGGCGGGGGGACGTGGGAGATGCGGGCGACGTCGGCGAAGAGACGCTGCAGGGTGAAGTTGCGCCCTCCCAGCAGGTAGCGCTCGCCGGGCTTTCCCTTGCGGTCGGCGAGCAGGTGACCCTCGGCCACGTCGCGGACGTCGACCACGTTGAGGCCACCGTCGACGAAGACCGGAATCTGGCGTAGCAGCACCCGGCGGATTAGCCGGTTCGAGGTCCCCCTGGTCGGATCCTCGGGCCCCAGCACGAAGGTCGGGTTGACGATCACCAGGTCGAGCCCATGGGCCGCCACCCGGAGCGCCTCGACCTCGGCCTCGTGCTTGGAGTTGATGTAGGCGACCCCGAGCCGCCCGGCGGTGAACGGCTGCGTCTCGTCCGCGGTGCCGCCGGGCTTGGCGGGACCGACGGCGCCCGCCGAGGAGGTGAGCACGACCCGCTCGACCCCCGCGGTGAGCGCCTCCTCCATGACGATCCGGGTGCCGCCGACATTGACGGCGAAGACGCGCTCGGCTGTGCCGGGGCGCATCGATGTCGTACCGGCGACGTGGAAGACCCGATCCGCCCCCTCGACCGCCCGCCGCACCGCGCGGCGGTCGGTGACGTCGCCCGTGACCCGCTCGAACTCGATCCCGTCGAGGTGATCGAGCTTCGACTTGCGCCGCGCCAGCAGGCGGAGATCATCGCCGCGCCTGGCCAGCGCGCTGACCAGATTGGAGCCGATGAAGCCAGAGCCCCCTGTCACCAAGGTCTTCGCCACGGCGGCAGATCCTAGATCAGCGACGGGGTTCTGATAGAACCGGCTCCCTTGAGTCCCAGTCCCCAGACCGCGATCGTCTGCGACTCGACCACCTACCTGCCCCGCGAGCTGATCGAGGCTCACGGCATCGAAGTGATCAGCCTCTACGTGACGCTCGACGGCGAACAGCGCCGCGAGACCGAGATCGCCGACCTGCCGGCCTTCTACGACGAGCTGAGGGCCTCGGAGTCGGCCGCGTCCACCTCTCAGCCGTCGGTCGGCGACTTCGTCGTTGTCTACGAGTCCCTGCTGGATGCCGGGCGCGAGATCGTCTCGATCCACATCTCGGCCGGGATCTCCGGAACCGTGCAGGCCGCGGGGCAGGCCAAGGATCGCCTCGAGACCGAGGGAAAGGGAGGCGAGCGGATCAGGATCTATGACTCGGGCACCTCCGCCGGCGGCCTCGGCCACTGCGTTCCCGCCGCCGCCGAGGCCGCCGGCGCGGGCGCCGGCGGCGAGGAGGCCCTGGCGCGGGCGCGGGAGACCCGCGAGGGGACGAAGATCTGGTTCGCGGTGGACACGCTCGAGTACCTGCGGCGCGGGGGGCGGATCGGCGGCGCCAGGGCATGGATCGGCTCGACGCTGAAGATCAAGCCGATCCTCACCCTCGAGGACGAGGTCACGCCGGTCGAGCGGGTGCGGACCAGGGCGCGATCACTCGAGCGACTCAGCGACTACGCCGTCCAGCGCCACGAGTCAAGCGCCGATGCCTGGGTCGTTCAGCACATCCAGGACCCCGAGTCGGCCGCCTCCCTCGCGGCCGACTGCCGGGAGATCTTCGGCTGCGACCCCGTCTTCCTCTCCGAGATCGGGCCGGTGCTCGGCGCCCACGTCGGCCCCGGCCTG
>JBBRHQ010000096.1:0-9740 GCA_038222365.1 Solirubrobacterales bacterium | reverse complement strand
TAGCACCCGCAGCAGCATCTCGCGACCTGGCTTCGAGCGGCCGGTTTCCACGAAGGTGCGACGTCGCCGGCCGGTATCAGCCCGCGCATCGGGCACCGCTCAGAACCCGGGGATCGGTCCCGAACGTTCCTTAACCTCGGTACCGGCCTTGCCCGACTGGGACCGCAACGCGGTGAAGGCCGCCGCGGCGCCGGCGATGCCCCCGAGCGATCCGTTCTTCAGCGATCGCGGCAGGGCCTTCAGTACCACGAGCAAGCGGTCGAGCGGGCCGACCACGTACCTTCGCAGCGTGTCGGAGGCGAGCGCGTCGTCGCGGGCGATTTTCAGCTCGTGATAGACGAACAGCGCTGCCAGCCCACCCTTGACCAGCGCGGTCCGGCGCCCGTCAGCGCCCGAGGCGAACTTGCCGTCGCGGTACGGCTCATAGATGTAACGGTGAAAGGCGCCGAGCGCCAGTCCCGTGTGTATCACGAACTTGGTCTTGGCGAAGTTGATGTCGGGGACCGTCAGGGTCGTCACCTCTCCGCTGGGGAGGGTGTCGGTGACGGTTTTGGTGTCATCGCCACAGCCGGCGAGCATGGCTGCGGCCACGGTCAGCGGGAGAATCAGGACGAGGGCTCGCTGCACGGCCCGGACCATAGCTGCCCGGCGGCGCCGGTCGCTAAAGCCGCTCCGGACAAAAGCCGATGTCTGCCCCAGACGTTGATCCAGCGTCCCCGTCGGGAGGAGGTGGCAGGTGATCGGTTTCGTCGCTCTTGGCATCGTGATGCTCATCTGGGTGCTCAGCTGGGAGGGCAGAGAGGAATCAGAGCCGACGCTCGAAGCTCCGCCGAGCGAGGAGGTAGGTTTGCGCCGTGGATGACAGACGCGTCATCTGGCTGCTCGTCCTCGGGGGTCTGGCATTCATCGTCGGCGTGGTCGCGCTGCTGATCGCGATCGACGCCAATAACAAGACGACCAGCGACGAGGACCTCGCCATGACGGTCCGGGCCGAGATCGGCAAGCAGGTCCCGCAGCTTCAGACGGCGCTCTCGGCTCAGAGCCGAACGGTGGCCGTCGGGCTTCGCCAGGCCGCCAGGGCCCAGGCCCAGATCAACGGCAAGCAGGCGGTCGACAAGGGCGATCTGACCAAGATCTCGTCGCAGCTGAAGGCGATGCACAACCAGGTCGCCCACCTCTCCGCTGACGTCAACGGCCTGACCAACGACGTCAACGCGCTGAAGAATCAGCAGAACCGCACCCGCGACACGATCGCCACCCTGACCCGCAGGGTCAACCGGGTCGAAACTCAGGTCCAGAACAAGAAGAACAAGTAGGCCGCCAAGGCGCGGGCTTCGGCGCGCCTTCTGCGACCATCCCCGCCGATGAAGCCGGCGCGGCGAACCCCGGATGGCTGAGCTCGAGGAAGGCGCCCTCTTCGCCGGCTACCGGATCGGGTCGCCCCTGGGCCGCGGCGGGATGGGCGTCGTCTACGAGGCGACCGAGGTCGCCCTCGATCGCCCCGTCGCCCTGAAGCTGATCGCCGCCGACGCCGCCCGCGACCCGGTCTTCCGCGAGCAATTCGAGCGCGAGTCCCGGGTCGCCGCAAAGGTCGACGACCCCCATGTGATTCCGATCTACACCGTCGGTCGTGAGGGAGAGACGCTGTTCATCGCGATGCGCCTCGTGCCCGGCCGCGACCTCGGCGAGAAGCTTGCCCGTCGCCGGCTTCACCACGCGCAGGCGGCGGGCCTGATCGGCCAGGTGGGGGAGGGGCTGGACGCGATTCACCAAGCCGGGCTGATCCACCGCGACGTGAAACCGTCCAACATCCTGCTTGCCGGCGAGGAAGGCTCCGAGTACGCCTATGTCGCGGACTTCGGCCTCGCCAAGCAGGCGGCGACCAGCAGCGGCCTGACCCGTCAGGGAAGGGTCGTCGGCACCCTCGACTACGTCTCGCCCGAGCAGATCGAGCAGCGCCAGGTGGACGCGCGGGCCGACGTCTACTCGCTCGGGTGTGTCCTCTATAAGGCGCTCACCGGGCGAATCCCGTTCGAGCGCGACACCGACGCGGCCAAGCTCTGGGCCCATGTCCACGAGGACCCGCGGCCGCCCTCGGCGCTGGGCGGGGTGCCCAGCGCCTTCGATTCGGTGATCGAAAGGGCGATGGCGAAGCGCCAGGAGGACCGTTATCCCTCGGCGGGCGACCTCGGGCGGGCGGCAATCGCGGCCGCGGAGGGCCGCGAGGTGACCGACTCGGAGCGCTGGGTCGCGACCGGTGTCGCCGCCGGCGAAGCTCCCCGGCTGATGCTCGAAAACCAGCAGGGAACGACCGGCGACCTGGCGCGCCGCTACGCGCACGAGGAACCGACGCCGCGGCTGGGGTCGAAGGCGTCCGGACCCCGTCGCCGCAGCTTCAGGGTGCCCCCGGCCCTGATCTTCGCCCTGATCGGCGCCGCGGTCGGCGTCGGTGTCTATCTGGTCGAGCGCCCCGGCGAGGAGGGCCCCTCGCCGGAGCTGAAGCGCTTGATCGGCCGTTCAGATGAGATCTGCACCGAGAGCCGCGTCCACTTCAACGACGCCGCATCGCGGCGGGTCGAGACTTTCGCGGAGGCTGCCCACCAGGTCGAGCGCCAGCGGGTCGTCTCCGAGGTGGCCTTGCGGCGGCTCCGTAACCTCGAGCCTCCTGACGAGGTTGCCGAGGAGTGGTCGGCCTACCTGGATCTCAGAGCCGTCCAGATCAGGCGCCTCGAGCAGGCCAGAAGAGCCGCCATAGCGGGCGATAACCTCGCCTATCAGCGGGCGCAGCGCAAGCTCGCCGGGGGCCGGCGGTACCGGTTCGAGGCGGCGCGGAAGGTCGGGCTTCGCGAGTGCAGCCGGAACGGGTGAGCGCCGGGGCGGAGCTCGCCGAGGGCCTCGGCGGCCCGGACTAGGGTGTAACCCATGAGCGAGGGAGAGGTGCGGTGGGCCGAGCTGATCGAGGGCGCCGAGTTCGCCGGGTACCGGATCGAGCGCCGCCTCGGCCGGGGCGGGATGGGCATCGTCTATCTCGCGGTCGAGCCGGGGCTGGACCGGCGGGTGGCGTTGAAGCTCGTCGCTCCCGACGCCGCCGCGGACGAAATCTTCCGGGCTCGTTTTACCCATGAGTCGAGGATCGCCGCGTCGATAGAGCACCCCAACGTGGTCCCGATCTACGCCGCGGGCGAGCACGAGGGCATCCCGTTCATCGCGATGCGCTACGTCTCCGGCTCGGACCTGAATCGCAAGCTGATCACCAGCGGCCGGCTGGAGCTGGGGCGGGCGACGGCGTTGATCGGGCAGGTGGCGGCGGGGCTGGACGCGATCCACGCCGCCGGGCTCGTCCACCGCGACGTGAAGCCGGCAAATGTCCTGCTCAGCGGGTCAGAGGCATCCGAGCACGCCTACATCACCGAGTTCGGAGTCGCCCGCAACGTCGCCTCGACCTCGGGCCTGACCAAGACGGGTCGTTTCGTCGGCACCCTCGACTACGTCGCCCCGGAGCAGATTCGCGGTGGGGAGGTCGATGCCCGAGCCGACGTCTACGCGCTCGGGTGTCTCCTCTTCAAGCTGCTCAGCGGGGAGGTTCCCTTCCCGCGCGACGGTGAGGCTGCGCGCCTCTACGCCCACCTCAACGACGAGCCCCCCTCGGCGTCGCTTTTCACGCCGATGGTGCCGAAGGCACTCGATCGGGTGATCGCCCGAGCGATGGCCAAAAGCCCCGCCGACCGCTTCCCGTCGGCGGGCGACCTGGGCCGGGCGGCGGCCGCCGCCCTCTCGGGCACCCAGGTCGAGCTCTCCGAGCGGACGGTGGCGACCGGGGCGGCGGCGACCCCGACAGTGGATACGCCGGTGCAGACCGAGAGTGGCACCGCCGTCGCGGCGACCGCGCCGCTCGCGACACCCTCCGAGACGGCGGCGAGGACGGGGCCGGGGGCGTCGCCCGCTCCCAGCGCCCGTTCGCGCCGGCCGCTGGCGTGGATCGGCGCAGTCGCGGCGATCGCGATCCTCGGCGGGGCGATCGCGTTGCTCGCCGGGGGCGGGGGAGGGGGCGGGACCTCGCCGGCGGTGAGCAGGAGCCAGGGCGGGGGGAAGGGGCAGGGGCAGGGGCAGCCCCAGGCCGGAGGGCTTGGCGGAGCCGAGCCCAAACCCTTGAGCAAGGAGCAGCTGATCCGCCGGGGGGACGCATCCTGCGTCCGTGCCCAGCAGAGCTTCGTCGACGCCGATGCAAGGTTCAACAACGGTCAGCTCGGCGACCGCGCCTTCGCCACGATCAGATTCGGGATCTCAAAGCGCCAGGTGCGCGAGCTGAGGGCGCTGAAGGCGCGGGCCCCGATCTCGGTGCACGGAACGTTTCGGGAGTATCTGGCGGCGATTGAGCGAGTTCACCGCTATGACCGCGAGGCGCTGGCAGCAGCAAAGGGAGGCGATACGGCGGGGATCGACGACGCCAACGCCAAGAACACCGCGGAGGTGCCACTGCGCTACAGGCTGGCCAGGGACATCGGATTTCAGCGGTGCAGTCTGAATTCGAAACCCCTGAAGGACTGATCAGCGCCGCGAGAGCCAGGCGAAGCCGGCGGCCATCGCCAGGTTGGCGGCCCCAGCGAGGCGCAGCCCGGCCTTTGCCCCCGGGCGGCTGATCGCCGGAGAGGAGGCCCAGAGCGCGTCGGTGGCGATCTCGGTCCCGCGCAGCCAGGCCAGCGCCCACCAGTCACGGGGCTCGCCGCGCCGGGCGGCGAGCGCGTGGGCCGCGGCGAAGGTCAGCCAGACCGGGCCGCAGCGGCGAAACAGATGGGCCGCCTCGGGGGTGGGCTCATCGTGACCGATCACCCTCAGGGTCGCCTCCGGCGCGGCGATCGCGGCCGAGCCGAGGACGAGATCGAAGGCGATCATGTTGCGGTTCGTCTGCCGGAGGGCATCCTCGAGGGTCATCTCGCCCATCCAACCACACGCCGCCGCCGAGCTGCACGAGCACCTTCAGCGGATCGGGTAGAAGGGAAAGCCGCGACCGGGGCGAAATCCACCGCCGTGACCCGGACTGCGACAAAGACGCTCCCCGAGCGCAAGAGCCTCTCCGTCTACATCACCGAGCGCTTCGACGAGTTCTCCCGCTCGCAGAAGGACGTCGCCCGCTACATCGTCGACCACCTCGACGAGGCCGCCTTCCTCACCGCCGAGGAGCTGGCGCGCCGGGCCAGCACCTCCTCCTCGACCGTCGTCCGCTTCTCTCAGGCGCTCGGCTTCGAGGGCTACCCCGAGCTTCAGCAGGCCGCGATCGAGGAGTACCGCACCGCCACGGCCACCGGCGGCGGCACGCAGGGCACCGGCAAGGAGGCCGACGGGCCGCTGTTCGCCTTCGACCACTCCGAGTTCGAGGCCTCGCTCGGCGCCGACCACGCCAACCTCGAGGAAACCGCGCGAAACCTGACCCGCGAGCAAATCGAGACCTCGGTCTCGGCCCTGGCGACCGCTCACCGGGTGGTGATCGTCGGGGTCGACCAGATGGCCTTCTTCGCCAGCTACCTGCGCCACATGCTCAGCCTGCTCGACATCCGCGCCGAGATCGTCGCCAGCACCGGCGGCGAGTCCCTGCAGCGGCTCGGCCGGATCGACGAGGACACGTTGGTCATCGCCCTCTCCGCCGGCCGCGCCCATCCGCTCCTGCAGCGGGCGATGAAGCTGGCCCAGCATCGTCGCGCCCGCACGCTGGCGATCTCCGACGCGACCCTCTCGGAGATCGGCGAGCATGCCGAGTTGACCCTCTACTTCTCCTCGAACAGTCCCTCCTACGCCCGCTCCAACACGGCGCTGATGGCTCTCGTCCAGGCGATCGCCCACGGCGTCTACGCCCGCGACGAGGCGGCCCACCGCGATCGGATCCGGGCCTACAAGCTGAAGTAATCCCAACGATCACCCATACCGAGCCAAGCGAAGGGGCCCGCGATGCGGGCCCCTTCGTCGTCCGCGAAGGCGCGCGCCTTCTATATTGGTCGCCATGAGCGAACCCGCCAGCTTCCGGCTGAAGACCGGCCTCGCAGAGATGCTCAAGGGCGGCGTGATAATGGACGTCACCGACGCCGATCAGGCGCGGATCGCGGAGCGGACCGGCGCCTGCGCGGTGATGGCGCTGGAGCGCGTCCCGGCCGACATCCGCGCAGAGGGCGGCGTCGCGCGGATGGCGCCGACCGAGAAGATCATCGAGATCCAGGCCGCGGTCTCGATCCCGGTGATGGCGAAGGCCCGGATCGGGCACTTCGCCGAGGCGCAGGTGCTCGAGACCCTCGAGGTCGACTACATCGACGAGTCCGAGGTGCTGACCCCCGCCGACGAGTCCCACCACATCGACAAGCTCGCCTTCGAAGTGCCGTTCGTCTGCGGCGCCACCAACCTCGGCGAGGCCCTGCGCAGGATCGGCGAGGGAGCGGCGATGATCCGCTCCAAGGGCGAGGCCGGCACCGGAAACATCGTCGAGGCGGTGCGACACATGCGGGAGATAACCAAGGGGATCAAGGCTCTCGCCGCTGCCGGGCGGGCCGAGCTCTCGGCGGCGGCCAAGGATCACCGGGCGCCACTGGAGGTCGTACGGGTCGTGGCGGAGGCCGGTCGCCTGCCGGTGCCGCTGTTCTGCGCCGGCGGCATCGCCACGCCCGCCGACGCGGCGCTGATGATTCAGCTGGGGGCCGAGGGCAACTTTGTCGGCTCCGGGATCTTCAAGAGCTCGGACCCCGAGCGCCGGGCGAAGGCGATCGTCGAGGCGACCACGCACGCCGAGGACCCCGAGCGGGTCGCCGCCGCCTGTGCGGAGCTGGGAGACGCGATGCCAGGTCTGGAGATCTCGGATCTGGCCACCGCCGACGCCCTCCTCCAAGATCGTGGTGCCTGAGCTAGCGATCGGCGTCCTGGCGGTGCAGGGGGACTTCGAGGCCCACGAGAGGATGCTGCGCGGGCTCGGGGCGGAGGCCTCGGAGGTGCGTCGCCCCGAGGACCTGGAGCAACTTGACGGACTGGTGATCCCGGGGGGTGAGAGCACGACGATCACGATGGGGATCTCCTCGGCGGGGCTGGAGCCGGCGATCCGCCGCCACCACGGCGACGGCCGCCCGATCCTCGGCACCTGCGCCGGGATGATCGTCTGCGACGACGCCCACCTCGGGCTGATCGACGTGCGGGCCCGGCGAAACGCCTTCGGCCGCCAGCTGCAGAGCTTCGAGACCGACCTGCGCTTCGAAGGGCTCGGCACCGAGCCGCTGCGCGCCGTCTTCATCCGGGCGCCGTGGATCGAGCGGACCGGCTCGGGTGTCGAGGTGCTTGCCTCCTACGAGGGGCACCCGGTAGCGATCCGCGAGGGCTCGGTGCTGAGCTGCGCCTTTCATCCCGAGCTCACCGACGATTCCCGCGTCCACGCGTTTTTCATGGCAATGGCGAGCGCCGCGTCGGAGCGGCGCTCGCGGCAACCGGAGGAGGCGAGCAGTTGAGGGACCCCCGAGTGCAGGGGCTGGCGAGGATCCTCGTCGGCTACTCGACCAAGGTCAAGCGGGGCGAGGTCGTCTCGATCGATGGCGAGAGCGCCGCGGAGCCGCTGCTCGCGGCGCTGTATAAGGAGGTACTGAAGGCGGGTGCCCATCCGATCCTCAACATGAGCATCGACGGCCAGGCCGCCACCTACTTCAAGAACGCCGGCGACGCTCAGCTCGACTGGGTCTCGCCGGTCGCGGAGTGGATGGTCGAGAACGTCGACGTTCGGCTATCAGTCGGGGCGAGCACCAACACGCGCGAGCTCTCGGCGGTCCCTCCCGAGCGCCAGACCAGGCGGCAGGCGGCGATGGGAGGGCTGATGAGCCGGGCGATGGAGCGCAGCGCGGAGGGCGCCTTTCGCTGGTGCTACACGCTGTTCCCGACCAGCGCCTACGCCTCCGAGGCGGAGATGAGCACCGAGGACTATGAGGACTTCTATTACGGCGCCTGCCTCGCCGGTGACCCCGATCCGCTGACCGCCTGGGAGCGGGCCTCATCGGAGACGCGACGCCTGGCAGAGTGGATCGAGGGGCGCGAGGAGGTGCACGTGACCGCTCCCGGAACCGACATCCGGCTGGGGATCGCAGGTCGCAAGTTCATCCCCTGTGTCGGCGACCACAACATGCCCGATGGGGAGTTCTTCACCGGCCCGGTCGAGGACTCGGTCGAGGGCGAGGTCAGCTTCCACCTGCCGGCTGTGATCGGCGGCCGGGAGGTCTCGGGGGTGCGGCTCCGCTTCGACTCCGGCAAGGTGGTCGATGCCACCGCGGAGCGCGGCGAGGAGTTCCTGATCAAGCTGCTCGACACCGATGACGGCGCCCGCCGCCTCGGTGAGCTGGGAATCGGCACCAACTACGGGATCGACCGCGGCACTCTCGAGGTCCTGCTCGACGAGAAGATCGGCGGCACCGTTCACATGGCGCTCGGCCACAGCTACCCGGAGTCCGGGGGCGTCAACGAGTCGGCGGTCCACACCGACCTGGTCTGCGATCTGCGGCAGGGAGGAAAGATCGTCGTCGACGGCGAGGAGCTCTCGGTCGACGGCAAGTTCGTCGTATAACAAACGCCGCCTCCTCTGCTCCAGCCGGGGCGCGCTCAGAATCGCCGGAAGCCTCGCGCCCCGGCTTCCGCTTCCGGGGGCGGCTGGGAACGCCGCCTCCTCTGCTCCGCGAGGGCCCGCACCCAGAATCATCGGCTATCTGCGGGCTCTCGCTCCGCGTCCGGCTTGCTCGCCGGCAAACCTCATCCTGCCTCGAACCGCCGCACGCCCGGACGCGGGAGCGAGGCCTGACAGCATCATTTGACTCTGAGTGTCGGGCCTCGCGGGCGTGGAGCACGTGCGGCGCAGTTATTCGGGAGGAGGCGGCGCTTGTTTCTAGGCTTTTGGCAACGGCGAGCCGGCCAGCAGCAGGAACCAGAGGGTCAACGCTAGAGCGGCGAGCAGAACCGAGCCGACGATCACCGCCTCGACGATCGTCCAGGTGTGGGTCTGCGGCGCGTCGCGCATGCTGCGCAGCCAGGCTGAGCGGATCGGGTTGACCGAGTTTGTCCCGGTGATCCGGACGTAGAGATGGTTGAGGCGCCCGATCAGCCAGGCGACGATCAGGATCGAGACGACGATCCCGACGAGGACGATCATGTAGGGACCGCCGCTAGGAAACTGGGTCTTGGAGAGCCTCGAGCCGATGTAGATCCAGGTCAGCGGTATCGCCGTCCACATCGAGAGTGCCGCGACCAGCATCGCCGCGACCACGACCGTCGCCGCGACCCCGCTTCCACGCCGCCTCTCTGAGACCTCATTCACCATCTGTCTGCTCATAGAATCGCAGGCGATGTCCGGGCACTCCAAATGGTCCTCGATCAAGCACCGCAAGGCTGCCGCTGACGCGAAGCGAGGGAAGGCCTTCACGAAGCTCGCCCGGGCGATCACGGTCGCCGCCCGCGAGGGTGGTGGCGACCCGGACTCAAACCCCGCCCTGGCCACCGCGGTGCAGAAGGCGCGCGACCTCTCGATGCCTAAGGACAACATCCAGCGGGCGATCGATCGCGGCACCGGAGAGGGCAGCGAGGGGGAGGCGATCGAGCGGGTGGTCTTCGAGGGCTACGGGCCGGGCGGGGTCGCGATCCTCGCCGAGGCCCTGACCGACAACCGCAACCGGACCAGCGCCGAGGTCCGCCACGCCTTCACCAAGCACAACGGGAGCCTCGGCGAGCCCGGGTCGGTG
>JBBRHQ010000095.1:0-9763 GCA_038222365.1 Solirubrobacterales bacterium | reverse complement strand
CGGCTGACCCAGCCGCCGTCATAGACCCGTTGCATGATCTCGGCGACCTTCGCCCCGTGACGGGGGTCGGAGGTGCGGATGAAGAAGTCGTTGGTGACCTCGATTGTCGGCATCAGCTCCCGGAACTTCTCGGTGTTTCGGTCGGCCAGCTCCTGCGGGCTGATCCCCTCCCGCTCGGCCGCGGTCGCGATCGGTTCGCCGTGCTCGTCGGTCCCGGTCAGAAAGAAGACATCCTCGCCGCGCTGGCGCATGTGGCGGGCGAGGACGTCGGCCGCCATACACGAGTAGGCGTGGCCGAGGTGGGGCTCGGCGTTGACGTAGTAGATCGGGGTGGTGATGTAGTAGGGCACGGCGACTGAGGGTAGAGGCGGTGAGCCGCCTAGCGCCTCGCCTCCCGGCCGGTGAGAGCGCGGTAGAGCTCGTTGGCGCGGGTCCCGGTGAGGGCGGCGACGACGCTTGCGGCCGCCCGGGGGCGAGCCCCGGAGGAGACCAGGTGGCGGAGGGCGTCGACCGCGAAGCTGATGTCGTCGCCGTGCTCCTCGGCCTGCGCCGGGCCGATCACCAGCACGATCTCCCCCTTGACGTCGGAGCGGAAGCGGCGGGCCAGCTCCGCCAGGGTCCCCCGGGATACCTCCTCGTGGAGCTTGGAGATCTCGCGGCAGACCGCGGCGGGCCGATCGGGAGCGATCGCCGCGAGCGCGGCGAGGGACTCCCCCAGGCGGCGCGGCGACTCGAAGGCGATCACGGTCTCGGTCGAGCGCAGGACCCGCTCCATCTCCCCGGTCCGCTTCGGCAGGAATCCCTCGAAGCGCCAGCGATCGGTCGGCAGGCCCGATGCGACCAGCGCGACGGGTACCACCGAGGGCCCGGGCAGGACCTCGACCTCGAGGTTGCGGTCGATGCAGGCCCTCAGCAGTCGGTAGCCGGGGTCGGAGATCGCCGGCATCCCCGCGTCGGAGACCAGGGCGACCCGGGCTCCCCGCTCGATCATCTGCGCCAGCTCCTTGGCGCGCGGGACCTCGTTGCCCTCGTGGTTGGAGACCAGATGGGGAGCAGGCCGGATCCCGATTCGCTCCAGCAGCTTCCCGGTGCGCCGGGTGTCCTCACAGGCGATGTAGTCGGCCGAGACCAGAGCCTCGCGAACCCGCGGCGTGACGTCGCCGAGGTTGCCAATCGGCGTCGGGCAGACGATCAGCCTCCCAGCCACGGCTAGTCTCGCCCGAGCTCGACCCGAGCCATCGCGGCGGCGCCGATCATCCCCGCATCGGGGCCGAGCTCGGCGGCGAGCACCGGGGTCTCGTTCATCGGCGCCAGGGCCCGCGCACGGACCTCCTCGCGAGCCGGGCCCAGCAACAGCTCGCCGGCGGCGATCACCCCCCCGCCGACGACGATCGTCTCGGGGTTGAAGATGTTGGCGAAGCTGGTCAGCGCCGCGCCCAGCCTGCGGCCGATCAGCGCCACCACCTTGACCGCCGTCGGGTCCCCCGAGAGGGCGGCCTCGGTCACCATCCTGCCGTCGATCGTCTCGCCGTCGGCCGCCATCCGCCCGAGGACGGAATCCGGGTTCTGCTCGGCAGCCTCGCGCCCTTCGCGCCCGAGGGCCGTCCCCGAGGCGAGCGTCTCGATGCAACCGTGGCCGGGACAGTTGCCCTGGCAGGGCGGTCCATCAAGCTCGACGATCGTGTGGCCCAGCTCGGCCGCGGCGCCGATCGCGCCGCGGTAGACCTCGCCGCCGATGATCAGCCCGCCGCCGACCCCCGTCCCGACCGTGACCATGACCGCGAACTCGGCACCCTTCGCGGCGCCGTAGAGATTCTCGGCCAGGGCGGCGACGTTGGCGTCGTTGTCAACGAACACCGAGAGGCCGGTGCGCTCGGCGACCACGTCGCGGATCGGCACCTCGGTGATCGGTAGGTTGACCGAGGCGATCGCCACACCCCGTCGGTGGTCGATCGTCGCCGGGATCCCGAGGCCCGCCGCGATAACCCCGGGACGAGCCCGGCGCGCCTCGGCGATCTCACGGACCAGCATCTCGACCAGGTCCTCCTCGCTCTGCCCGGTGGAGCGCTCCTTGCTCTCCCAGAGGACGTTGCGCTCTTCGTCCACCACCCCGAGCAGCATCTTTGTCCCGCCGAGGTCGACCCCGATCGTCTCGCTCACTCGAATGACCCGGCGCTTTCAGGGGCTGGGAGCGTCGGGCGCGGAGCAAGGAGCGGGGGCGTCGGGCAGGAATATGGAGGCATCGGCACTATTTCTAGCCTTTCATGCCTTCCAACGGAGAACAGCAGCCCCCCGGCAAGCCTGAGTACAAGGTCTACCGCTCCCGCAAGGGGCTGCTCTCGCGCCTCCGCAGCCCCGACCTCTCGAAGCTGCGGGAGCGCGCCGGGCCCGCTCCGAAGGGCGGGCCGGGCCGGGCCGGGCGCGAGGGCAAGCCGCAGGGCCCCGGGACCGGAGATACCCGCCGCCGGGTCCTGAAGTGGGTCGGGATCGCGGTCGGCGGCTGGATCCTGCTCAGCACGCTCGCCTTTATGGTCTCGGCCCAGCTGCAGGCGTTCAAGCTCTCCAGCGACACCAAGGATGCGCTCCACGGCAATCCCTTCCTGCTCGCCAGCCCGCAGACGATCCTGGTGCTGGGAACCGACGCGCGGCCGCCGGACACCAAGGAGCCGGGCGCGGCTCCCTCGCAGAAGTGCTTCGACCAGCAGTCGCGCGGAGACGCTCCTCACGACGGCTGCTCGCAGGGCCAGTTCCGAGCCGACACCCTGATGCTGATCCGCGCCGGGGGCGGAGACTTCCAGAAGCTCTCGATCCCTCGCGACAGCTTCGCCGAGATCCCCGGCCAGGACCCGCAGAAGATCAACGCCGCCTTCGCCCTCGGCGGGGCGAAGCTGCAGATCGAGACGGTCGAGAAGTTTCTCGGGATCGACATCGATCATGTCGCGATCATCGACTTCACCGGCTTCCAGGACCTGATCGACGCCGTCGGCGGGGTCGAGGTCGACGTCCCCAACAAACTCTGCGCCGACATCTCGGGCGGGGCCGGCGGCGGCCAGGGCGGGATCACGCTGCGGTTGGGCAAGGGCGAAAACACCCTCGACGGCCAGAAGGCCCTTGCCTACGCCCGGGTGCGCAAGCCCAGCCCCTGCCCGGGCCCCGGGAAGAGCGCCTTCGCCCTCGGCTACAGCGACTTCGACCGTGCCAAGGCCCAGCAGGCTGTGATCAGCGGCATCAAGGGCCGTCTCACCGACCCGCTGCGCATCCCCTACAACTTCATCAAGGGCCCGATCATCGGCTGGGAGGCGCCGAAGGCGTTCGTCAGCGACATGGGCTTCTTCACCATGCCGCAGCTGATCCTGGCCGCTGGGATCGGCGGCGACTCGGCCGCCGACGTGCTCTGCGCCGGCGTCAGCTCGGGTTGCGGGGCCGGGCCTGGCGGCAGCGTCGAGGTGCCCGAATCGGTCCGGCAGAAGGCCGTCGACCGGTTCCTGAACGGCTGATCCCTACGATAGGCGCGCCGTGCCGATCTACGAGTACAAGTGCGCGAACGGCCACACCTTCGAGGCGATCCAGAGGATGGCCGACGAACCGCTGACCGAGTGCGAGGAGTGCGGCGCCTCGGTGGAGCGGGTCTTTCACCCGGTCGCCGTGCACTTCAAGGGGTCGGGCTTCTACACGACCGACTACGGCTCGAAGTCGAAGTCGAAGTCCTCCGAGGGCGACTCGAAGTCCTCCGAGGGCGACTCGAAGTCCTCGGGCTCCGATTCGAAGGGCCCCGGCGACACCGGCTCGGACGGGGGCGGCGAGAAGAAGGCCAAGAGCTCGAGCGGCAGCGACTGAGCCCGCTCCGACCCGATGCCCGCCGAGCCCGCAGTCGAACCATCCATGGACGAAATCGTCGCCCTCTGCAAGCGACGCGGCTTCATCTTCCCCTCCTCGGAGATCTACGGCGGGCTCGGCTCGACCTATGACTACGGCCACTACGGGGTTCTGCTGAAGGGCAACGTGAAGGCCGAGTGGTGGCGCTCGATGCTGACCGAGCGTGACGACATCGTCGCGCTGGACTCGGCGATCCTCCAGCACCCGCGGGTCTGGGAGGCCTCCGGTCACCTCGAAGGCTTCACCGATCCCCTGGTCGACTGCCGCACCTGCAAGCTGCGCTTTCGCGCCGACAAGCTCGAGGACGGCCGCTGCGGGCAGAAGCCATCGAAGCTCCCCGGGGAGGGTCCGGACTGCGATCTCACCGGGGCGCGGCAGTTCAACCTGATGTTCGAGACCCAGATCGGGCCGGTGGCCGGCGAGGGCGCCGAGGTCTACCTTCGCCCGGAGACGGCCCAGGGGATATTCATCAACTTCAAGAACGTCCTCCAGTTCGCGCGCAAGCGGCCGCCGTTCGGGATCGCTCAGGTGGGCAAGTCGTTCCGCAACGAGATCACCCCGGGCAACTTCATCTTCCGCACCCGCGAGTTCGAGCAGATGGAGATGGAGTTCTTCACGCCCCCCGCCGAAGCGGAGCGCTGGTATGAGACCTGGATCGATCTGCGGCGGAATTGGTATCTCGGCCTCGGGATCCGTCCCGACCACCTCCGGGTCCGCCCCCACGACCCGGATGAGCTCTCCCATTACTCCTCGGCCACCAGCGACATCGAGTACCTGTTCCCGATCGGCTGGTCCGAGCTGGAGGGGATCGCCAATCGCGGCGACTTCGACCTCTCCCGTCACGCCGAGTTCTCCGGCGAGAAGCTCGAGTACTTCGACCAGGAGACCAAGGAGCGCTACGTCCCTCACGTGATCGAGCCCGCGGCGGGCGCCGACCGCGCCACCCTCGCCTTCCTGGCCGACGCCTACGACACCGAGGAGGTCGAGGGACGCAAGCGGACGCTGCTGCGCCTCCACCCCCGCCTCGCCCCGATCAAGGTCGCGGTGCTGCCCCTGGTCTCAAAGGAGGGGATGCCGGAGAGGGCCCGCCGGATCTTCGAGTCGCTGCGCTCCCGGGTCCCCGCCGAGTTCGACGAGGGCGGCTCGATCGGCAAGCGCTACCGCCGCCAGGACGAGATCGGCACCCCCTGGGGGATCACCGTCGACGGGCAGACGATGGAGGACGACACGGTCACCCTGCGCGACCGCGACTCCCTCGAGCAGGTCAGGGTGCCGGCCGAAGGGCTGGCCGAAGAGCTGGCCCAGCGCCTCGAGCAGCCCTGGCGCTCGCCGAAGATCGGGGCATCGGGCACCGGGCACCAGGCATCAGAGCACTAGGCATGGGGTTACCCGTCGGCCGCGACGGGCTCAAGCGTTCCAGGCCTCCCCCTCACCCAGGCGCTCCAGCCCCACCCAGGCGAAGTCCATGGCGATCGCCAGCACCTGCTCGCGCGGCACGTCGCGGTGCTCGTCCCACCAGTTGGCCAGCGAGACCACGGCGCCGACCAGCTGCTCCGCCAGCATCTCGATAGCCAACTCGCGCTCGACCCCCGCCGCGGGGCTCTCGGGCGGAGCGTCGGCGACCATCAGCGCCGCGATCGCCGCGGCCGCCTCGTGGCGGAGGCGCTCGAAGGAGGCGGCGAGATCGCCCTCGGCGGCGTTACGCACCAGCATCCGCCAGGCGTCACGGCGACGCTCGACGAAGCCGAGGAAGCCCTCGAGGCCGGCACGGAGCCTCTGCTCCCCCTGCTCGGCGGTTGCGATCGCCTCGGCCACCGTCGCCAGGAGCTCGTGCACGTAGGTCTCGAGCAGGGCGCCGTGAAGCTCCCGCTTCGAGGAGAAGTGCTCGTAGATCAAGGCTTTCGAGACTCCGGCGCGCTCGGCGACGTCCCCGAGCGAGGTCTCGTGGTAGCCGCCCGCGGCGAAGGCGTCGAGCGCGGCGGCGAGAATGCCCGCGCGTCGCTCGACGGCGGCCATCCGGCGCCGCGGAACGTCATGTGTGACCGAGCTCACTGAATCGACCTCCTAACTGACTCGCGAGTCAGTTATCTTAGGGGAGCGAGCGCAAGCAACGATCCGAGGAGGAGCGATGTCCGTCGCCGGCGAGAAGGCAGCAACAGCCGACATCACCTATGAGGACCTCTACCGCCGCTGGGAGCAGGGCAACTGGAGCGCTTACGAGATCGACTTCAGCGAGGACCGCGCCGGATGGCAGGCTCTCAGCGAGATCCAGGCCAAGTCGGCTCTCTGGACCTACTCGATGTTCTTCTACGGCGAGGACTCGGTCACCGACAACCTCTCCCCCTACATCGACGCCGCACCGCTGGAGGAGCAGAAATACTTCCTCGCCACCCAGCAGGTCGACGAGGCCCGGCACGCGATCTTTTTCCATCGCTTCTTCAAGGAGGTGATCGGGGCCGGGGATAGCGTCTCCTCGACCCTCGCCTACACCCTGCCGCAGCTGGGCTGGGGCTACCGCGGCGTCTTCGGCCGCCTCGACCGGATGGCGGAGGAGCTGCGCAAGGACCGCTCGCTGCCGAAGTTCGCCCAGGCGATCGCCCTCTACCACATGGTGGTGGAGGCGACCCTGGCCCAGCCCGGCCAGCACTTCATCGAGGACTTCTTCGTCAAGGAAGGGACGATGCCGGGTTTCAGCTCGGGGATGGTCAACGTCTCGCGCGACGAGCAGCGCCACATCGGCTTCGGCGTCAAGGCCCTCTCGGAGATGTTCGCGGAGTCCGAGGAGTGCAAGGCGGCCGTGGTCGAGATCCTGCGAGAGGTCCTGCCCTACTCGGTCGCCGTCTTCGTCCCGCCGGACTGGGACGAGCGCTACACGACCTCCTACGGGTTCACCCTGGAGGACATCTACGTGTTCGGGACCCGCTCGATCGAGGCGAAGTGGCGGGCGGCGGGCTACCCGCTGGAGGAGATGCCCTCAGACATCTATCCGGTGGATCGATCCCTCCCCCACGCGGAGCGCGCCCGGACCCAGATCGAGCTGCTGAAGGCGGGAATCCTCGGCGAGCCGAACTCCCACCCGGCGTCGGACCCCGAGGTCCAGCGCCTCTACTTCGAGTCGATGAGCCGCTCGGCCGACTCGGGTGCGATCAACGGCGCCGGCCTGGTGGCTCAATGGCGGTTCAGCGACGCCGACCCCTGGCACCTGGTGATCGACAACGGCTCGACCCGGGCGGTGCCCGGCGAGGCGGCCAATCCCGACATCACGCTGGAGACCAGCTGGCCCGAGTGGATCGCGATCTCGATGCACGGCCAGAACCCCCTGCGCTCGATCCTCGGTCGCCGCCTTCGCCCCCACGGCTCGCCCTCGGCCCTGCGTCGCTTCCGCCGCGTCTTCGGCGGCTAGCCGATCAGAAGTCGCGCCGCCCCTCCAACCGGGCGGCGGTCTCGGGCCGGGTGAGCTGGTAGAGGGCGAGTCGCTGCCCGCCCGGGGCCCGGTAGGAGTGCAGGGGGCCATGAGGGATGCCGGAGCGCACCTCCGGCTCCCAGCCCCGCTCGGCCAGCTCTGCGCCCGCCCGTTCGAGGTCCTCGACCCGGTAGACGAGCACCGACACATCGCCCTCGAGGTGCCCCGCCAGGAGGATCGCCGGGCCCTCGGCGGAGAGCTCGAGCATCGCCACCCGCGTGCCGAAGGCCTCGATCGCGAAGACGAGTCGCCCCCCGCCGACCTCGGTGAAGTGCCGGAGGTCGGCGGCGACGTCGGCGCTCGGCATGTAGATGAAGTCGAGGCTGCCGAACACCGGGCCGACGCCGTCAGCCCAGCGAGGGGGTCGCCTGCGCCCAGGGGCGCTCCGCCTCGATCTGCGCCGCCAGGGAGAGCAGCGTCGCCTCGTCGCCGGGCCGGCCGATCAGTTGCACCGAGAGCGGCATGCCGTCCTCGTCGAAGCCGGCGGGGACCGAGGCAGCCGGGTTGCCGAGATGGTTCCACACGGGGGTGAAGCAGTAAAAGCGCGACTGCGAGAGCATGGTCGGCAGCGCGCCGCGGCCCTCGGCGCTTCGGACGGGAAGCGCCGTCCCGCCCATCACGGGGGTGATCAGCACGTCGAAGCGCTCGAACAGCGCATTGATCCGGGCGCCATCGGCTTCGACCGCGCGCCGCGCCCGCTCGAGCAGGCCGCTGCTTAATGCGCCCCCGATGCGGCCGTAGCCGCGGGTCCGCCGCTCGAGGCGCTGCCGGTGAGGCACCCGCTCGACGTCGTCGTGGATCCCGCGCAGATAGCGGGTAATGACGTTGTTGCCGACCTGTCCGAGGTCCGGGTCGCCGGGCGCGACCTTGTGACCGAGACCGGCGAGCAGCTCGCCGGTCTCGGCAACGGCGCGCTTCACGTCCTCGCCGACCAGCGGCGGCAGCGCGGCCCGGGCCGGTTTCGTCGAGGTTGCAATCCGCAGCTTGCCGGGATGGGTCCGCGCCGCCTCGGCGAAGGACCGCTCGGGAACCGGCGGCGCGCCGGGCTCCGGCGAGCCGCCGGCGGTGACGTCGAGGAAGAGGGCGGTGTCGAGGACGGTGCGGCTGACGCAGCCGTTCACCGACATCCCGTTCCAGTGCTCGAGGTCGGGCGCCAGCGAGATCCGCCCCCGCTGCGGCTTCAGCCCGAAGATGCCGCAGGAGGCGGCGGGGATCCGGATCGAGCCGGCGCCATCGGACGCCGAGGCGAGCGGGACGAGGCCTGCCGCCACGGCTCCGGCGCTGCCGCCGCTGGAGCCTCCCGGGCTGCGCTGCGGGTTCCAGGGATTGCGGCTCACCCCCCAAGTGGCGGACTCGGTGAAGCCGCAGATCGCCAGCTCGGGCAGCAGCGCCTTGCCGATCACGATCGCCCCCGCCGCGCGCAGCCGCCGGACCATCTCGGAGTCGGCACCGGCCGGATCGGGAAAGGCGTCGGTTCCATGGGTGGTCAGCTCCCCGGCGAGGTCAACCGAGTCCTTCAGCGCGATCGGGACCCCGAGCAGGGGTCGTTCATCCCCCTCGCGCAGCCTTGCCTCGGCCTGCTGGGCCTCGACCAGCGCCCGCTCCCGCAGGACCACGCGGAAGAGGTTCAGCCGCGGCTCGAGCCGCTCGATCCGGTCGAGATGGGCCTCGACCAGCTCCGATGCCGAGATCTCCGAGCTGCGCACCATCTCCGCCTGGCGCGCCGCACCCGCGTAGAACAGTTCCTCATCCGTCGAGACCATGGCGGCAGATCCTATGCGTAGGATGGTTCGATGCCGGGCAAGGGGCAGGCAAAGCGGCCAGGCGCGGGATTTGCCAGGGTGGCAGCAGGCGCGATCGTCTTGCTCTGCCTGGCGCTGCCGCTGAGTGCGGCGCAGGGAGGAGACGACGAGCACTACGCGGGCGGCGACCGAGCGGAGACGACCGCCGGGAACCCCTGCCTCGGACCGCAGCGGGCCAGGCTGCTCTGCCCCGACCTGAGGATCTCGCAGCCCCTCGATATTCACCTCGACCGCAGCACCCGTCCGGGCAGGACGCTGATGCGCGCCACCAACAACATCCGCAGCCGTGGCGACGGGCCGGTGGAGATTCGCGGCATCCGCATCACCCCCGACTCGATGAGGGTGAACCAGCGGATCTACCGGCGGGGAGGCGGGAAGCTGGCGATCCGTACCCGGGGGCGGGTCGATTGGTACCCGGTGCCCGGCCAGTACTACTACTGGAAGTTCCGCGACGCGGCTCGGTTCGAGCTTTGGACGGTGGGCCGCAGGGGGAGACCACTCCGCCGGATCGAGATCGGGCCGAAGCTCCACTACTGCCTGCGTGACCTCGAACGCACCCGGCCCGGGCCCATCTCCCCCCGGAAGTTCGTCTACCCGGGGTGCAGCCAGCAGCATTCCCGGC
>JBBRHQ010000094.1:0-9787 GCA_038222365.1 Solirubrobacterales bacterium | reverse complement strand
TCACCCACTTCTTCTCGGTCTACAAGCAGCTCGAGGGTAAGACGGTGCAGGTCGAGGGCTGGAGGCCGCTGGAGGAGGCGAACGCGGTGATAGAGGACGGGAGGCGCTTGCAGCAGGAGCACGAGGTCGAAAGCGCCGGATGAGGAATTGCTGACCCGCAGGGAGCCCCCGGCGATCACCCGCCTAGTGGTCGCCTCTCTGCTGGTCCTGCTCGGCCTCAGCGCGGCGGTTGCCGCCGGCGCCCGGGCGCGGGCGCCGATGATCGCCGCCGCCGGCGACATCGCCTGCGACCCCCTGGGGAGGTTCTACCGCAGGGGGGTCGGGAACCAGTTCCACTGCCGCCAGATGCTGACCTCGAAGCTGATCCTGCGGGGTCGATACCGCGCCGTGCTTGCCCTTGGAGACCTCCAGTATCCGAACGGGTCGCTCCGGAAGTTCCGGCGCTCCTACGGGCAGAGCTGGGGGCGGTTCAAGGCGAAGACAATTCCGGTGCCGGGCAACCACGAGTTCGAGACGCCCCACGCCAGCAGTTACTTCACCTACTTCAACGGGCGCGGCAATGTCACCGGCCGTGCTGGGCACCGCAGACGCGGCTGGTACAGCCGCGAGCTTGGCCGCTGGCACCTGATCGTCCTCAACTCCAATTGCGCCAGGGTCCGCTGCGGGCCGCGTTCGCAGCAGGCGGACTGGCTGCGCGGCGACCTCCGGCGCCACCCCAACCGCTGCGTTCTCGCCGCCTACCATCATCCCCGCTACTCCTCGGGCGTGCACGAGGAGGACCAGGACGTGAGCACCTTCTGGCGCATCCTCCACCGAGGCGGGGCAGATGTCGTCCTCAACGGCCATGACCACGACTACGAGCGGTTCGCTCCGCAGGGATCGCGCCACCGGCTCGACCGGTCCCACGGCGTGGTCGAGTTCGTGGTCGGCACCGGCGGCCACTCGCTGTTCAAGCTGGGCAGGCCGGCGCCCAACACCCGCGCCAGCCAGGATCAGCGCTTCGGGTTCCTGAAGCTGCGCCTCGGGCCCGGCCGCTACCGCTGGAACTACAAGATCGCCCCAAACGGCCGATCCTTCGACGCCGGCAGCCGTCGCTGCACCCCGATCGGACCGATGGTGCGGAAGTATCTGCGGGCGAAGCGGAAGCGGCTCAGGAACCGGAACAGACACAGGCACGGCGCCCGGGACGCGTCCGGGGTCCTCCAGGGATAGACTGCCGCCCGCAAACCGACGAGGAGGTTTCTCCCAAGTGCCGGAACGAGGACTCGCCGCCTACATCGCCGAACTGATCGGCACTCTCCTGCTGGTCTTCTTCATCACCAGCGTCGTCGTGCTGTTTGTCGCCACCGGCAATCAGGCTCAGTTCGGCTCCGACTTCGCGGTCGTCGGACTGGTCCACGGATTCCTCCTCTTCGGGCTGATCATGATGTTCGGGATCGTCAGCGGCGGCCATTTCAACCCGGCGGTCACCCTGGCGGCGGCGGTGATCAGGCGGATCGACCCGCTCGACGCGGTCGTCTACATCCTGGCCCAGCTCTCCGGAGGCGTGCTCGGCGCGCTGCTGACAAAGTCGCTGCTGCTCGACGAGGGCCGCGCCACCCATTACGGCGCCGCCTCGGTCAGCTCGCTCCTCGCCGGCAACACCGCCGGCGCCGTGGTCGAGGCGATCGGGACGTTCGTTCTCGTGCTGGTGATCCTGGCGGCGGTCTTCTCGGAGAAGAGCGTCAAGGACTGGGCCCCGCTGGCGATCGGCACGACGCTGGGATTCGCGGTGATGGTCGCCGGACCGCTGACCGGTGGTTCGCTGAACCCGGCGCGCTGGTTCGGCCCCGCTCTGGTGGCCAACTCCTGGGGCGGGACCTGGCCCTACCTGGTCGGCCCGATCGTCGGCTCGCTGCTTGCGGCGCTTGTCTTCCGCTTCGTGATCGAGGGCAGCGGGCCCGCTCCCACCGAGCCCCCCGAGAGGGTCAGGGGCTCGTCCCGGTAGTTCGCGCAGCGGGCCGGCCGGCCCGCTGATGTAGCTTCACAGCGTGCGTCGGGTCACATTCTCACGCAACTACACGCTGTCGCTCTCGCGGACCTGCCAGTGCTACTGCAAGTACTGCGCCTTCGCCACGCATCGCGCTCACATTCACCCGCCCGAGGAGGTCGAGCGGCGCCTCGAAGAGGCGAGCAGGCGCAACGCCAAGGAGCTCCTGGTGCTCACCGGGGAGCGACCCGAGGTCAACCCCGACGTGGCGGCGCGGCTTGCCGAGTGGGGCCACGCCGATTTCACCTCCTATGTCGTCTGGGCCTGCGAGCGGGCGCTGGAGCGGGGCATCCTGCCCCACACCAACCTCGGCGTGCTCTCCCGCGAGGACCTCGCTCGCCTGCGGGAGGTGACGGCCTCCCAGGGGCTGATGCTGGAATCGGCCTCCGAGCGGCTCATGGAAACCGTCCACGCCGGCTCGCCGACCAAGCATCCCGCCAGACGGCTCGAAACGATCAACGCCGCCGGCGAGCTGCGAATCCCCTTCACCAGCGGCATCCTGGTCGGGATCGGCGAGACCGAGGAGGAGCGAGTCGCCTCGCTGGAGGCGATCGCCGTCTCCCACGCCCGCCACGGCCACATCCAGGAGGTGATCATCCAAAACTTCGTCCCGCACCCGCGCTACTACGGAGCGGAAGTGGCTGATATTGCCGACAGAGCGGCACAAGAGCGTTGGCGCGCGGGCGGCCATGAGGTTGGCGGAAACCCCGGCATCCCCGGACGCGAAGCGGAGGAGATGCCGGGCAGTTATTCCGAAGCGGAGGAGGCGGCGGGCATTTATTCCGAAGCGGAGGAGATGCCGGGCATTGATTCCGGAGCGGAGCATCCGTCGGGCATTCACTCCTTCCCCTCCTGGGGTTCGGAGGTCTCCCTCGAAGAGCTGAGGCGGCTGATCTCCGAGTGCCGGCGGCTGATGCCCGAGGTTGGCATTCAGGTGCCCCCAAATCTCTCCGACTGGTGGGTCGAGCTGGTCGAGGGCGGCGCCACGGACCTCGGCGGGCTCTCTGCCAACGGCGACCACATCTCCCCCGAGCACGCCTTCCCCAGCCCGCACGAGCTGCGCAAGTCGCTGAAGCCGGCCGGCTTCGCGCTGACCGAGCGCCTCTGCGTCTATCCCCAGTACACCGAGCCGGACTGGATCGAGCAGGGCGTCCTCGACGTGATCAAGCTCAAGTACTGGAGCTTCATCCCGCGTCGTGGCTCGGGTCGCAGGCGCGATGAGCGGCTCGATTCCGGCCTCGCCCCGGCGGCGATCGGCAAGGGGCGTGAGGGCGTCCCGCTCTCCGAGGACGAGCTGACCGCGCTGTTCGCGGAGACCCGTCCGGAGGTGATCGAGGAGATGCGGCTCGCCGCCGACGAGCTGCGCTCCGAGCTGGCCGGGGATCGGGCCACCTTCGTCGTCAACCGCAATATCAACTTCACCAACGTCTGCGTGGTCGGCTGCGCCTTCTGCGGCTTCGGGCAGGGGCGCCGCTCACCCGACGCCTACCTGCTCGACGAAGAGGCCTTTGCCGCCCGGGTGCGCGAGGCCGTCGAGTTCGGTGCCACCGAGATCTGCATGCAGGGCGGCATCCATCCCGACTACGGGCTCACCGACTACGGGCGTTGGCTGCGTCTGGCGAAGGAGACCGCCCCCGAGATCCACCTCCACGCCTATTCGCCGATGGAGGTCCACTACATGTGCGAGCGCTCGGGCAAGGGGCCGCGGGCCGTGTTCGAGTACCTGCGCGAATGCGGGCTCGGCTCGACCCCGGGCACCGCGGCAGAGGTACTCGACGACGGTGTGCGGCAGCGGATCTCGCCCAACAAGCTCCCGGTCGACCGATGGGTCGAGATCATCGAAGCCTCCCACGCCGCCGGCCTGCGCTCGACCTCGACGGTGATGTTCGGCCACATAGAGGAGCCTCGCGAGCTGGCCCGCCACATGCGTGTGGTCCGGGCTCTGCAGGAACGCACCGGGGGGATCACCGAATTCGTCCCGCTCAGCTTCATCCCCTTCAACACGATGCTCGGCCGCACCCACGGGATCGAGGAGATCGGTGGCGCAGAGAACCTCAAACACACCGCCGGATTCCGCCTCGGCCTCGGCAAGACGATCGAAAACCTCCAGGCAAGCTGGGTGAAGATGGGGCTCGCGGCTGCCACCGAGTCGCTTCGGTGGGGCGTCAACGACCTCGGCGGCACCCTGATGGAAGAGAACATCTCGCGGATGGCGGGCTCCCATCACGGCGTCCGGCTGGAGCCCGCGCAGCTGATCGATGCCGCCCGCGCCGGCGGTCGGGTCCCGGCTCAGCGGACGACGCTGTACGAGATCCTCGAGACCTACTGATGCGGGCTGTGCTGCTGGAGCGCCAGGGTGAGCCCCTGCGCGAGACCGAGATCCCGCTTCCCGATCCGGGCCCCGGCCAGGTGCGGCTCGCGGTTCGCGCCTGCGGCGTCTGCCGCACCGACCTCCATGTCCTCGACGGCGATCTGACCGAGCCCAAGCTGCCGCTGGTCCTCGGCCACCAGATCGTCGGCATGGTGGAGAGCGCTGGGGAGGGAGAGTCGCGGTTCGGGATCGGTGAGCGGGTCGGGGTGCCCTGGCTCGGCTGGACCTGCGGCGAGTGCGCCTACTGCCTCAGCGGCCGCGAGAACCTCTGCGACAGGGCGCGGTTCACGGGCTACGACATCGACGGCGGCTTCGCCGAGGCCACGGTCGCCGATCAGCGCTTCTGCTTCCCGATCCCCGAGGGCTTTCCGGACGAGCAGGCCGCGCCGCTCCTGTGCGCCGGGTTGATCGGGTACCGGGCACTTCGCCTGGCCGGGGACGGTGAGCGGCTCGGCCTCTACGGGTTCGGCGCATCCGCCCACATTCTCTGTCAGGTCGCGGTCCGCCAGGGGCGGCGGGTCTTCGCCTTCACCCGGGACGGCGACGCCGAAGGCCAGGCACTGGCGCGCGAGTTGGGCGCCGAGTGGGCCGGACCGGTGGGGGCGCCCGGCCCCGAGCCCCTCGACGCCGCGATCGTCTTTGCCCCAGCGGGGGAGCTGGTCCCCGAGGCCCTGCGGGCGAGCGCGAAGGGGGCGAGCGTCGTCTGCGCCGGAATACACATGAGCGAGATTCCCGCTTTTCCCTACGAGATCCTCTGGGGCGAGCGATCGCTGCGCTCGGTGGCGAACCTGACCCGTGCTGACGGGACCGAGTTCATGCGTCTGGCTCCGGAGGTCCCGGTTCGCACCCGGGTGCGGTCCTATCCGCTCGCCGATGCCGAGAATGCGCTCGTGGACCTTCGTGCAGGTAGGGTTCACGGAGCAGCGGTAGTGACGATTGAGGCGAGAGGGGATCTGCATGGCTGATGTGACGGTGAAGGCGCTCGACGATTTCGAGGCGATCTTCGGCGGGGGTATGCGAAGGGTCCGCGCCGGCCTCGGCGTCTGCTCCTTCGGCCTGCAGGTGATCGAGATGCCGCCGAACTTCAAGATGTACCCGGAGCACGATCACTCCCACGACGCGCAGGAGGAGGTCTACACCGCCCTCAGCGGCAGCGTCGTCCTGGTGATTGGCGATGAGTCCTACGTCCTCGAGCCCGGCGTCTTCGCCAGGGTCGGGCCCGGGCAGAAGCGCAAGCTGGTGACCGGCGAGAGGGGTGTTCGCCTGCTCTGCATGGGGGGCACCCCGGGCCAGGCCTACGAGCCACCCGCCTGGACCGAGGAAGGCGGCGCGGTGCCGGTCCACAAGGAGAAAATCCCCAACTAGACCTAGCGGAAGAGGTCCTCCTCGCGGAGGCGGCGCAGCGCCGCCGCCCCCGGACCGTCGCCCGGGACGACGTGATCGGAGAGGCCGCGGACGATCGCGGCCGGGACGCCGCTGTCCTTCCCCCGGACGAGGTCGGCCGCCGCGGCGGCCTGGTCGGCCACGGCGATCCGGGTCGCCTCGAGGGGCCTGCCGTGGCGGTCCCGCCGGCTCGTCCAGTCGTCGAGTGGCCGCAGGCCGGCGCACCCGATCGCCACCTCGCACTGCCCCAGGCGCCAGGCTCGGCCGAAGCTGTCGGAGACGACCACCGCGGGCGCCACCCCGGCATCCTCGACGATCTCGGCCCGGATCCGTCGCGCTGAAGCATCGGCGTCCTCGGGGAGCAGCGAGACCGAATCCTCCGCGGGGACGTTGGAGCTGTCGATCCCGGCGTTGGCGCAGACCCAGCCTTGACGGGTCTCGGTGATCAGCACGCCGCGCTCGGCCCGGATCACCTCGGCGCTCTCGGTGAGGATCAGCTCGACCAGCGCCGGCTCCTTGCCCAGCAGCGCGGCAAGGCGCCTCGCCTCCCCTCCTGGAATCACGCTCGAGAGCCGGCGCACCCTTCCCTCCGCCTTGGAGACGACCTTCTGCGAGACGACGACGACGTCGCCGGGTTCCGGCTTGGCCCGGCGAGCAATCTCGGCGCCGATCCGGGCGCCCTCGCCGATCTCGCCGATCCCGGTGACGGCGAGGACGGCCAGCTCGCAGGGACCGCTCAAATCCCCAACACCGCGGCCGTCCGCCTCGCCCCACCGCGATCGGCTTCGATCTCCGTCGCCAGGGCGACGATGTCGGTCGGCGTGTCGAGGTCGAGGGCGAGGGAGGGAAGGGCCTCGACCGAGAACGGGACCCTCGCCTCCCTGGCGGCCGCGACGTGGCGCTCCCGGCTGCCCGGGCCGAAGGCGGGGCGAATCGCGGCGGGGGGCGAGATCACCAGGGCGTTGGTGCCCGTGCCGTGACGATCGGGCACAACCGCGACGTAGCGCTCCGGTACCGCCGTCAGCAGGCTGTCGAGATCACGAGGATCGAGCAGCGGGCAATCGCCCGGCAGGAGGACGACGCAGGAGGCCCCGTCCGCCTCGGCCAGGGCGATTCCCAGCAGGGCGGCCTCGGAATGGCCCTCGTCGGTGGGATCGGCGAGCACCTCAGCGCCCGCGGCTTCAGCGAGGGCGATCGCCGCTGCCTCGCCGCTGACCACGATCGTCCGCTCGATCATCCGGGCGGATGTGATCGCCTCGAGCACGTCGCCGAGCATCGCCGCGATCAGCTGTTCACGCCTCTCTTCCTCGATTCCCGGGCGGAGCCGCTCCTTCGCGGCTTGGAAACGCTTCACCGGGAGGATCGCGGTGGCGCTCATCCCGGCTCCAGGCTCTGGCCGAAGTCGAGCACCTCGCGAGCCAGCCCGCCCCGTGCCTCGGGCCCCGCCATCAGGGTCGGCAGCGCGGTCGTCGGCAGGGGCTCGGGCGGGGGATCGGGATCGCCCTCGTCAACCACCATCCCGTCGATCAACCCCTGATAGAGGGAGGCGACTCCGGCCGCAGTCGAGGGGCGGCCGACCGCGGCCATGAACCTCTCCGTCGGACCCTTGACCACCTTCCCGGCGACGTAGGGGCTGACCGCCACCACGGGTGCAGGAGAGGAGGCGATCGCCTCAGGGACCCCGGGGATCGCGAGGATCGGGCCAATGCTGATCACAGGGTTCGAGGGGCCGACCACGATCAGCTCGGCGCTCGAAAGCGCTTCGGTGACCTCAGGGGTCGGCTCCGCCTCGGCGATGCCCTCGAGCTCGACCGCTTCGACTTCCGGCTCTCCCCGGTCGAGCACCAGGTATTCCTGGAGGCCGCGCCAGCCGGCGGCAGTCAGGACCCTGGTGCGCACCGGCTGCTCGCACATCGGCAGGACCCTGGCGCTGACCCCGAGGCCGCGCGAGATCTGCGCCTGGGCGTCGGTCAACCGCCCGCCCTCATCGATGAAGTGACGGCGGTAAAGGCAGGCGGCGAGGTCGCGATCGGAAAGCTTGAACCAGTTGGGAGCGCCGAGTCGGGCCATCCGCTCGAAGGCGGAGAAGCCGTCGTCGCGCAGCCCCCAGCCGCGCTCCTCGTCGATCTCGCCGCTCAGCCAGTAGGTGATCAGGTCGGGGTCGGGGGAGACGTGGACGCCGAGGATCTCGATGTCGTCGCCCGTGTTGGCGATCACCGAGAGCTCGGGCCCGAGCAGCGCCCCGAAGCCGGCAGCGAGCTTGGCGCCACCGGTGCCGCCGGCGAGAAGGGCGACCCTCACGGCGGGCCAGTCTATGCTGCCCGCCGATGAGGCTAGAGGGACGCAAGGCCCTGGTGACGGGGGGCGCCAGCGGGATCGGGGCCGCGACCGCAGCGCGTCTGGCGGCGGAGGGCGCCGAGGTCTGGATCGGCGACATCGACCTCGAGGGAGCCGAGCAGGTGGCCTCGGAGATCTCCGGGCGGGCGATCGAGCTCGACGTGGCCGACCTCAGCGCGGCCGGGGCCGCGGTCGCCGCGAGCGGGACGCTCGACATCCTCGTCAACAACGCCGGCATGGACGAGTTCGGCTTCTTCCCGCAGACCACGCCCGAGCAGTGGACAAAGGTGATAGCGGTCAACCTGGCCGGCGTCTTCAATTGCACCGCGGCGGCGCTGCCGGGGATGCAGAAGGCCGGTTATGGACGGATCGTCAGCACCGCCTCGGAGGCCGGCCGCGTCGGATCGAAGGGCTCGGCCGTCTACTCGGCAGCAAAGGGCGGGGTGATCGCCTTCATGAAGGCGATCGCCCGCGAGAACGGGCGCTACGGGATCACCGCCAACTCGGTCGCGCCCGGGCCGATCGAGACGCCGCTGCTGATGGGCGCGAAGCAGCTCGGCGACTTCGGGGAGAAGATCATCGAGACGATGCGCGGCCTCACCCAGCTGCGCCGCCTCGGCAGTCCCGAGGAGGTCGCCGCGGCGATCGCCTTCCTCGCCTCCGACGACGCCTCCTTCGTGACCGGCGAGACGCTGGGCGTCAGCGGCGGCCTCGGCATGGTGTAGGCGCGCGCCGCGCGGGCACCACGGGGCAACGTAAAGGGGGCGAATCAGGTTCGCTGGGCCTTTTTGGTTGCTATGGCAGCCAAATCCGTCCAACGAACGAATGGCGCCGCTTGGCGGCTGGCAAAGGGTCAGCACGGAGTGATCTCGGCCGCCCAGCTCGAAGCGGTCGGGTACTCGCGAGCTGCCATTCGGCATCGAGTAGAGAGCGGGCGTCCTCACTTGCTCTTTCCGGGTGTCTTTGCGCTTGGGCGCCCGGAGGTCGGCCAGCAGCCGCTCGATGGCGGCAGTGCTGGCTTGCGCCGCGGGCTCTGTGATCAGTCACTTCGGTGCGGCCTGGCCTTGGGGGATTCGCCCGAACCCTGGAAGCGCAATCGAGTTGTCCCTACCTGCTCACCGGCGTCCGAGGGTGCATGGCGTTCGCATCCACCGCCGCTTCCACCTGCCTTCCGTCGAGATCACTCGCTGCCGCAACATCCCCCTCACCTCACCCGCCCTGACGATCGTAGATATCGTTCCGCGGCTCTCAGAGCCTCAACTCGAGGCCGCGATCAACGAGGCGGACAAGCTCGACCTGATCGACCCGGTGCGGCTTCGCGGGCGGGTCGAGCGGATGCCGAGAATCCCAGGCATTGCGATTGTCCGCCGCCTCCTCGACCGCGACGTCTTCCTGCTCACCGACTCCGAGCTGGAGCGCCGCTTCCTGCGGATCGTCCGCGAGGCAGGCCTGCCCCTGCCTGTCACCGGCGCCCGCCTCAGCGGCTTCAAAGTCGACTTCCACTGGCCCACCCTCGGACTGGTAGTCGAGACCGATGGTCTCCGCTACCACCGCACTCCTACCCAGCAATCCCGGGACCGGCTTCGCGACCAGGCCCAGGCTCGAGCGGGGCTCACGACGCTTCGCTTCACGCACGCCCAGGTTCGAGATGAGCCCGACGAGGTTCG
>JBBRHQ010000093.1:0-9813 GCA_038222365.1 Solirubrobacterales bacterium | reverse complement strand
GAGACGAGATCGAGGCCGAGATCGCCGAGGCGAGCGCCGCCGAGGAGGCGGAGGACGAGGAGGAGAAGGACGAGGAGGAGGAGGAGAAGGAGAAGGAGGTGGAGGAGATTGACGCGGGGGAGGAGGACAAGGAGACTTCGGAGCAGCCGGCCGAGGAGCCCGGGCCCGACGGCGGCGAGGCCGAGAGCCGGCCGCGGCGCAAGCGGCGCCGGGGCCGGCGCGGCGGCCGCGGGCGGCGCAAGACCGAGCTGGAGGCGACCTTCGAGCAGGGGGAGGAGGGCTACGGACTCTGGCTCGACCCGGCCGTCCAGGAAGACCCCGCCTACGCCGAGCACTGGGCGGGGCAGCGGCAGCTGACGGTGAGGATCGAGCCGGACCAGATCGTCATCCGCCGCGCCGGAAGCCCCTCTGCCGAGGAGGACGGCGAAGAGGAGTAGCCCTCAGTCGAGGGCCAGCTGGCGGCCGCCGGCGAAGTCGGAGGCGCCACGGAGATAGACCCAGAATCCTGCATCGGCGAGGGTCTGGGGATCGAGCGGGGGCTGCGGATCGGTGGCGGTGGCCACCTCGAGGCACCAGTCGGTGCCCGTCGCGTATAGCTCGGCCAGCTCGCCGGCACGGAAGGTCGGGCCGATCCGGCGACGTAGCTCGTCGCGAATCGCGTCCATGACCCGCTCGGCGCGGCGCTGGGCCCCGGGGTCGCCGCGCAGCGATTCGAGGCTGCGCCAACCCTCCTCCCACTGAAACAGGGCGTTCTCGACCGGGTAGGCGATCAGTCCTCCTCGCGGGGCGTGACGCGGTCAAACTCGACGGCTTCCCCCGACTTGCTCTCCGGGTAGGCGACGTAGACGGTGGGCGGGCCGCCGAAGAAGGCGGACGCCTCGCCCTCGCCGATGAAGACCCCCGGGCGGGCCGTTCCGTCGGCCTGCATCACCCAGATCGGGTCGCCCTCGGTGAAGCCTTCCTCGTTCACCGGCGAAAGGATAGGACAGAGGCCGAGATCAGGTGCCGGGTTGGTCGGGCACGAAACGCAGGGGTGCGCCGCCGATCCGAGCGCAGCCGGCAGGGTCGAGCCGGCCGCGGACCCTCCAGACCGTGACCGGCCCGTCACGGTTGACCGGGGCCACCGCCGGCTCGCCGCGCAGCCAGGCCGCCTCGGGAGAGCGCAGCGGCCGCTCGGGGTGGATGAAGTTGAGGAAGGGCGCGGTGATCAGGTAGTCGAGGTCGGCCCGGTTGACCGCGGCACGGAACTCTCCGCAGGCCGGGATCGCGTTGAAGGCCCCGTCGGGGCCGTCGCGCCCCAGGTAGATGACGCGATTGGAGAGGTCGGAGCCGTAGAAGCCGAAGCCCAGGAAGCCCGCGGTGGTTCCGGCCAGCCCGATGCGGGCGTCGCTTACCCGGTTGGCCCAGCGGTAGGCGGTGTCGAGGTTCATCGACGGATCGAAGTCGTGGAAGCGGTTCTGCAGGTAGTCGCGTTGCACCGGATAGCCGACGGCGATAGCGGTCAGCGCAAGCCCGGCCCCAGCGGCGATCACCAGGCTGCTCGCGGCGCCGCGAGAGCGGGCGTAGAGAAGGGCGGCCGGCAGTCCCACGGCGAGCAGCGCGACCCCCAGGCCGAAGAGCCTCTCGGGGTCGCGAAGGACCGCGTCGGAGCGGTCGCTCACGATCATCACCGCGAGCAGCGCCGCCAGCAACAGCCACTGGCTGCGCCGGGTCGCCAGCATCGGACCGAGCGGCAGCAGTGCCGCCCCGAGCAGCAGCGCCGGGATCGCGAAGCGGATGTTGATCGCGAAGGCGACGGGGGCGCCGTCGGCCCCCGCCGCGCTGAGCGGGGTGACGAGGTAGGCGGCGAATGCGAACAGCCCCGCCCCACCGGTCCAGCGCACCGCCCGGCCGGGGCCCCGCAGCAGGGCGATCAGCGCCCCGGCCAGAGCCCCGATCACGATCAGCGGCCAGAGCAGCCCGAACGCCTGATGGAGCCCGGGCGCGAAGTACTCGCTCCAGACCCCCGTGTCGGTCGCGGAGTGGAGCACGTTGAAGTCGGGGCGGCCGACCTGGAGGCGCTCCGGGCCGGGGAGCGTGATCGGGCCGAGATGGCGGACCTGGGGAAGCAGGTTGCCGGCGTTGATCAGGTTGCGCAGATACCAGAACCCGCCTCCGGCGAGCGCCGGGAGGAGCCACCAGCCGGCGCCGGCCCAGCGTCGGCCCCGGGCACAGAGAACGATCGAGGCGACCGTCAGGGCGAGTGCGGCGGCGAGCACGGTCAGCTTGGTCCCGGCCGCGAGGCCGGCGGCGAGGCCGGCGGCGCCGAGGGCCCAGCCGGGTGAGATCGAGCCGCTCACGGCTCTCCCGCTCGCTCCATCCCCTTCCGCCGCCCTCTGCGCCTCCCAGAGGTTGATCAGGATCGCCGCCGCCGCCAGCACCAGGGCCGCCGCGGCGACGTCGTTCTTGGCGGCGCCGGGCTCGCGCACCACCAGGGTGTGGCACTCGAGCAGGATCGCGGCGGCGGTCAGCGACAGGGGGGCGCGGCCGTAGGGCCGCCCCACGCACCAGGCGGCCAGCAGCGCCAGCGCCAGCCAGCCGAAGTTGACGAAGAGCGACACCGTGTCGCGACCGGTGAGCAGGATCGGGACCGCCTGGACCAGCTCGGAGTTCTGCGGGTAGAACCAGTTGACGAAGACCGTGTCGGTGTGGATCAGGGCGGTCGTCGATCCGCTCTGAGCGATCCCCGCCGCGAAGGGCATGTGGTACCAGAGGGAGTCGAAATTGACGATGCCGGAATCAAGCGCGTACTTGGTCTCGAACCCCCAGTGGGCGACGACGACTCCGACGACTCCGACCGCGACCAGGATCGCCGCCGACGGCACCGCAGGAGATGTAGGCCGGTCGGTAGAGGCCATCCGGGCTCCACTGCGCGAGGCCCAGAGCAGGGCCGCCACCGCGACCAGCAGCGAGGAGAGGAGCAGGGACCACTCGCGGAGCAGCTCGACCGCTCCCAGCAGCTCCGCCGTCAGGACCAGCAACCCGATCCCGGTCACGGCCTCCACCAACCTCCCCGGCGCCCCGCCCCAGTTCGGCAAGAGGCGCGAGCGCAGCCCCAGAGCGGCGAGCGCAAAGCAGAGGACGACGAAGCCGAGCTCGGCGATCCCGAGCAGGTAGGAGCCGACGCTCACCGCGGGCGGGCCCCTCGGCCCGGGTAGGGGCTCAGCCCCGGAGGCCGTGTACCACGTAGGCGCGCTCGGCCGGCGCAACCATCCCCTGGCGGCGCGCCTCGCGCTCGAGCACGGCCGGATCGTCGGCGGACTGGACGCGACGATGCAGGCGAGTGTTGTCGGCCTGGAGCCGATGCATCTCCGCCCGGGCGGCGGTGGTGGCGCGGTATGTCTGGACGAAGTCGATCGCCGGGTTCAGGTAGGAGAGGATGATCCCGGCGAGCACCAGGGTGAGCGCGACCCGGCCGACCTTGTCCCAGCGGACGCGGCTGGCGCCGCGGCGTTGCGCTGGACGGCGCCTGGCGGCGGGACGCCGGGCCGGCGCCCGACGCGTTCGGCTGGAGGTTCGAGGAGAGCGAGTCTGGGCGCGGGCGGTTGCTGCCACGACCGCCCCTTCGCGGTCGGGGCCCGCATGCCTTCACTAACCGGACCGCTGGGCGAGGGCCTGCATCCCGGGGAACGTCGCGGCGGAGCCGAGCTCCTCCTCGATCCGCAGCAGCCGGTTGTACTTGGCCACCCGGTCCGACCGAGACGGCGCCCCGGTCTTGATCTGCCCGACCCCGGTGCCGACCGCGAGGTCGGCGATCGTCGTGTCCTCGGTTTCCCCGGAGCGGTGTGAGATGACCGCCGTGTAGCCGGCCTCGCGCGCCGTGCGAACCGCTTCCAGGGTCTCGGTCAGCGTCCCGATCTGGTTCACCTTGACCAGGATCGAGTTGCCGACGCCCGCTTCGATGCCCCGGGCGAGCCGCTCGGGATTGGTGACGAAGAGATCGTCGCCGACCAGCTGCACGCGGTCGCCGAGGGCGTCGGTGAGCTGCTTCCAGCCCTCCCAGTCCTCCTCGTCCATGCCGTCCTCGATCGAGACGATCGGGAATCGGCCGCAGGCCTTCTCCCAGTAGGCGGCCATCTCGGCCGAGCTCAGCGAGCGACCCTCGTTCTCGAGCACGTAAGAGCCGGAATCGAAGATCTCGCTGGTCGCAGGGTCGAGGGCGATCGAGAGGTCGCGCCCGGGCTCATACCCCGCGGCCGAGATCCCCTCGAGGACCAGCTCCAGGGCCGCCTCGTTGGACGGCAGGTCGGGGGCGAATCCGCCCTCGTCACCGACCGCGGTCGCCAGCCCGCGTCCAGCGACGGTTTTCTTCAGCGCGTGGAAGGTCTCGACCCCGAATCGCATGCACTCCGAGAAGCTGGCGGCGCCGGCGGGGACGATCATGAACTCCTGGAAGTCCACCGAGTTGTCCGCGTGGACGCCGCCGTTGATCACGTTCATCATTGGCACCGGCAGGACGCTTGGCTCGCCGCCCCCATAGAGCTCGGCGAAGTAGAGATAGAGGGGCTGCTCGGCCTCCGCGGCGGCGGCTCGGGCCGCGGCCAGGGAGACGCCGAGGATCGCGTTCGCCCCAAGCCTCCCCTTGTTCGGGGTGCCGTCGAGCTCGATCATCGTTCGGTCGAGCGATCCCTGCTCGGCCGCGCGGGCACCGCTCAGCGCATCGGCGATCTCGCCGTTGACGTTGGCGACCGCCTGCCCGACTCCCTTTCCGTCCCAGGCCTCGCCGCCGTCGCGGAGCTCGACCGCCTCGAACTCGCCGGTCGAGGCGCCTGAGGGAACCGCCGCGACGCCGCGGGCCCCCGAGCCCAGAGCCACCTCGACCTCGACTGTCGGATTGCCGCGCGAGTCGAAGATCTGGCGGGCATGGATCTGCTCGATCTGGCTCATCGGATCGCCCGGCAGTCTTTCAGCTTGGGCTCTCGATCTGCTTCCTGTACCGCGAGGCCGCCGCTCGCAGCGCCAGCTCGGGGTCGCAGCGCAGCTGTCGGGCGGCGTCGACCGTCGCGAACAGCGCCTCACCGAGCGCCCGCTCGATCGCGGCGCGGGTCTCCGAGTCGGTGGTCGGGCCGGCGTTCTCCCCCTCCACCGAGACAACCTCGAGCTCGGCGAGCGCCTCGCGGGCCTGGCCGGCAGCCTCCGTTGGGCTCGGGCTGAGCCCAACGCCACCCGCCCGGCTGGCGGCTCGGCGCTGGATCTTCCGCGCCCAGAGCAGCGCCGGCAGGTTTTCAGGTATGTCGGCGAAGGGCTCACCTCCCTCCCCCTGCCCCTCCACCTCGCGCTTGATCCGATCCCAGTTGCCCAGCACCGCGTCCGCGTCGGCGGCCTCGGCCTCGCCGAATACGTGGGGGTGTCTTCGAATCAGCTTCTCGCGGCAGTGCTCGGCGACCGCGGCCAAGTCGCCCGCCCCGCGCTCCTCGAGCAGCAGGGAGAGGAAGTGGACCTGGAAGAGGACGTCGCCGAGCTCGTCGAGCAGCTTGGCGTCATCGCCGGCCTCCGCCGCATCGGCGAGCTCGTAGGCCTCCTCGACGGTGTGGGGGACGATCGAGCGCTCGTCCTGCTCGCGGTCCCAGGGGCATTCGGCCCGCAGGCGACGGGTGATCGCGTCGAGCCGGGCTACGGCCTCGGCGCTTCGCTGCGGGTCCGACACTAGGGGGAGGTCGGGGCGGCGCCCGGCGGCGCCGCGCCCGGCGTCGTCGCGCCCGGCACCGCTCCGGGCAAGGCGCCCGAGGCGGGCGGCTTCGCGCCGCCGGCCGGAACCGGCCGCTGCGGCAGACGGGTTCCCTGCGGAGTGAGCAGGGTCACCGTCCCCGGCAGCGCCGGCGAGAGGGCGAGCACCGCCGCCGGGCAGGCAGCGGGCAGGCCGCCCTTGGGATCTGCCTCAAAGCAGGTGGGCGGTGCGCCGTCGGGACGGCCGCTGCCCTTGTAGTTGGCGCAGCGGTTGATCACGTAGCCGGAGGCGCAGAAGGTCCGCGATTGCCACTTGGTGCCGTAGCTGGATACGAACTGCGAGAAGGCGCTCTGCTGGGACTGCTGCTCGAGCTGGCTGCGAATCTGCTGCTCGACCTTCGATAGCGGCTGGGTGGTGGCCGGGGAGATCTTGTCCACCTCGAAGACGTAGTAGCCGAGCCGGGTCTTCACCGGGCCCGCGATCGTGCCGACCTCGGCGTCGAAGACCTCGCCGTTGAGCGGATCCTCCAGGAGCCCCTCGGTGAGGCCCTGGCGGAGGCCGCCGTTGTCCTTCGAGCTGGGGTCGGTCGAGTACTGCTTGGCGACCTTCTTCCAGCTGGCGGCCGAGTCGTCGGCCTCCAGGGCTGACTTCGCCTGCTCGACCTTCGCCTGGTCCTTGTTGAGGACGAGGCGGACGTCGCGCGTCTCGGGGACCGAGAACTGGGCCTTGGCAGCGTCGTAGTAGTCCTGCACCTGGCTGTCGGATACAGAGGGAGTGTCGTCCGAAACCTGCTTCTGGATCGCCGTTGAGAGCAGCTGCAGCCTCACCCGCAGGTCGATGTCGTCCTGGTTGTAACCCGAGCGCCTGATGAACTGCTGGTACTCGGCCTCGGTGCGGAAGTTCTGCTTCTTGATCTTCGCCAGCTCCGCGGTGACCTTCTTGTCGGTCACGGTTATCCCCTGCTCGGCCGCCTCGGACTGGATCCAGACGGTGTCGAGCTGGTCGCCGATCGCCGCGTCCCTGATGTCGCCGTACTGCTTGCTGCTGGGCTTGGGAACGCTCTGCAGCCCCGAACGCGCCGCAGTCTGCTTCAGGGCGCGGTCGAACTCCTGTTTGGTGATCGGCGAGGTGTCGGGGGCGGCGCTCTCGACGACCGCTATCGAGTCCGAGGGAACGCTGGGCGCGCCCGAGACCCCCTGGGCGACGGCGAAGCCGACGAAGAGGGCCACGAAGACGGCCCCGAAGATGACCATGCCGAGCCTGCGGGCGCGGTCCAGCGTGGCGGCGGGAACCTTGGCCGAAGCCTTCGGCTTCTTCGAATCGGGACTCACGGAGCCGGGAGCATATCCTCGGCGGCACCGGCGGCGCGCTTTGCCTTGACGAGGCCGCGGGCGAGGGCGAGCAGCGCCGCCAGCCTCGCCTCGGGCTCCCCGGGGACCCGCAGCGCTGCCGTCCTCTCCCGCCACTCGTAGATCGCCCCATCGACCTCGCGCCGCAGCGACTCGGCCGCCTCGGCGTCGAGCTCGACGCCGCTGACGCTGAGCCGGCCGCCGCGGAACTCGACGCTCTCGGCGCCCGCCTGGGCGAGCTCGATCCGCGCCCGGGCAAGCTCCAGGAGGTTCTCCGCCTCACGGGGCAGCGGGCCGAAGCGATCGCTGAGCTCGTCGCGGATCGCCCGCAGCTCCCCGCCCGCCCGTGCCCCGGCGATCCGGCGGTGGACGTCGATCTTCGCCGCCTCGAAGGGAACGTAGGTGGCCGGCAGGTAGGCGTCGACGGGGACGTCCACCCGGACCGGCTCCCTGTCCTCGGCGGCGGACCCGCCGTCGCGCGCCGCGGAGAGCTCGGCGACCGCCTCGTCGATCATCTGGCAGTAGAGCTCGAACCCGACCGCGGCGACATGCCCCGACTGCTCGTCGCCGAGCAGGTTGCCGGCGCCGCGGATGTCGAGGTCGCGCATCGCGATCCGAAAGCCCGAGCCGAGCTCGGTGTGATCGGCGAGCGTCGCCAGGCGGGCCGAGGACTCCTCGGTCAGGGAGCGCTCGGAGGGGTAGAGCAGGTAGGCGAAGGCGCGCTCGCGAGAGCGGCCCACCCGGCCACGGATCTGGTAGGCCTGGGCGAGGCCGAGCTGGTCGGCGCGCTCGACGATCAGCGTGTTTGCGGTGGGGATGTCGAGACCGGACTCGATGATCGTCGTCGCCACCAGGCAATCGGCGTCGCCGCGCAGGAAGCGCAGCATCGTCTCCTCCAGGTCGGCCTCGTCCATCTGGCCGTGGGCCTCGACGAAGCGGGCGCCGGGGACCAGGCCGCGGAGGCGCTCAGATACCTCGGGCAGCGTCTCGATCCGGTTGTGGAGGAAGAAGGCCTGGCCTCCGCGCTCGATCTCGCGCTCGATCGCCCGGCGGACCAGGTCGTCGTCGAATGGACCTACGTAGGTGCGGATTGGCCGCCGGCCCTCGGGCGGGGTCTCGATCACCGAGATGTCGCGGAGGCCGGCGAGTGACATCTGCAGGGTGCGCGGGATCGGGGTGGCGGAGAGCGAGAGCACGTCCACCTTCAGCTTCAGCTGGCGCAGCAACTCCTTCTGCTTCACCCCGAAGCGCTGCTCCTCGTCGACGATCAGCAACCCCAGCTGCTTGGCGCGGACGTCGCGCGATAGCAGGCGATGGGTGCCGACGAGGATGTCGACGCGGCCCTCGGAGAAGTCGCCCAGCACCCGCTTCACCTCGGCCGGCTTGCGCAGCCTGGAGGCTCCCTCGACCACGAAGGGGAGGTCGGCGAGGCGCTCGCGGAAGGTTCCGAGGTGCTGCTGGGCGAGGATCGTCGTGGGCACCAGCATCATCACCTGGCGGCCGTCGGAGGCGGCCTTGACCGCGGCGCGCAGCGCGACCTCCGTCTTGCCGTAGCCGACGTCTCCGCAGACCAGCCGATCCATCGGCCTGGCCGCCTCCATGTCGGCCTTGACCGCGTCGATCGCCTCGAGCTGGTCTGCGGTCTCGCGGTAGGGGAACGCCACCTCCATCGCCAGCTGCCACTCGCCGTCGGGCCCGAAGGCATGACCGCTGCGCGAGCGGCGCTCGGCGTAGAGATTGAGCAGCTCGCCGGCCAGCGCCCCGGCGGCACTGCGGGCGCGGGCCTTCATGTTCTGCCAGCGCTTCCCGCCCAGCGCCGAGAGCACCGGCTCGGTTCCCGCCCCCACGTAGCGCGAGAGCTTCGCCAGCTGGTCGGTGGGGACGTAGACGCGGTCCTCCCCCCTGTACTCGAGGTAGAGGTAGTCGCGGGTCACGCCTCCAACTTCACGCGTCTCGAATCCGGCGAAGCGGGCGACGCCATGGTCCTCGTGGACGACGTGGTCGCCAACCCGCAGCTCGGTGAAGGCGAGCCGACCCCGGCCCGCGCCCGGGCGACGCTCCTCGGCTCGGCGGCGACGATGGACCAGGCGCCTGAACGGATATACGGCGAGGCGCAGCTCCGGCGAGACGAAGCCCTCTCTGAGGCGGGCCTCGGCGAATGCCAGGCCCGGGTCCGGGGAGAGCGGCCGGCCGTCGAGGATGGCGACGTCGAGTCGGTCGACGTTGTAGCGGGCGCGCTCCGCCTCGCCGAGGCCGTCGAAGGCGACGACGGTCCGGTAGCCGGAGGCGAGCAGCTTCTCCAGCTCTCCCTCGGCCTCCCTCATGCTGCGCGCCGGCGACTCGGCCCGCGAGGCGCGGAAGGCATCGGAGTCGTCCTCGCCGCCGGAGGTGATCGAGAGAACGGCCCGCTCGGCGAGAGGGCCGGCGACGTCGACGTAGAGATGGCGGGCGTCGTCCGCGTGCATCGCCGTGGTCGCGTCCTCCCAGTGATCGCGAAGCGCCGGCTCGATCTCGTCGGCCGGGGTGAGGATCACCGCGGCGCTCCCGGCGACCAGCTCGAGCGGCGCCCGGAAGTGCTCCAGCGGCAAGACGGAGGAAATGCCCGGCGCGTCCTCAGCTTCGCCTCCCGGCGCGCCGGGGTCGCGGGCGGAACCCGGTTCCTGGCCCTCGAGCGTCGCCATCACAGCCAGCCCGCGGTGCTCGGCGTCGAGCTCGGCGGCGACGATGGACCAGGCGCCTGAACGGATATACGGCGAG